>NZ_JBHVFF010000049.1:0-36591 GCF_042801895.1 Streptomyces sp. NPDC057543
TCAGACTCTTTCGTGTCCGATTCCCGGTCGAAGCGGGGCTGCTTTCCAGTTCTTCGCTTTCGCGTTTCCCTTTCCGGCGAGTCCGACTCTATCAGGCCTTTCCTTTTCCCTTGACCAGCGCCCTGCAGACATGCGGGTGCCGATCCAGGTTAGAGTCGGGGCTTAAAAAGTCGCTGCCGACCCCCGACTCGAAGTCGTGCTGGGGCCAGGCAGGAATACGACAGTACAGGCAGTCGGGAGTCGAGGCAAATCGTTTCCGGTGCCCTTCTAAGGTCGCGAACCGGCAGGACTCGGGCGGAACCGGGACTTCTTATGACTTACTCTGCTGAACAGCACGCCGTCGTCTGCAAGCCGTGACGGCGCCATTCGAGCTCCACCCCTGGGAGGTTCCCCATGACCACTGTGACGTCCCCTCTTGCCGGGCGTGCCATCGGGCTCGCTGCGGTACCGGACCCGGTCTTCTCCGGCGCGATGGTGGGGCCTGGAACCGCCATTGATCCCGAGCGCGAGCCGTCCGAAGCCGTAGCGCCGGTCGACGGCATCGTCGTCTCCCTGCACCCGCACGCGTTCGTCGTCGTGGACGAGCACGGGCACGGAGTGCTCGTCCACCTCGGCATCGACACCGTTCAGCTCAATGGCGAGGGCTTCGAACTGCTCGTGAACAAGGGGGACACGGTCACCCGAGGCCAGGGCATCGTGCGGTGGGACCCTGCGGGCGTCGAGGCCGCCGGTAAGTCCCCCGTGTGCCCGATCGTCGCGCTGGAAGCCACCGCTGACTCCCTCTCCGATCTCCGCGAGGACGGCGACGTGAAGACGGGCGACACGTTGTTCGGCTGGCAGTGAGGGACGCGGCTCGATGACAGCCGACTGCATATCCACCGCGGAGGCATGGACCGCCGCACAACCGGAGACGGGTGCAATGGAGACAACACTGCGAGGCGTCGGTGTGAGCCACGGAGTGGCGATCGGCGAGGTTCGTCATATGGGTACGGCGGTGCTCGAACCGCCGGCCAAGCAGATCCCTGCCGAAGAGGCGGAGCGTGAACAGGGGCGCGCTCGCCAGGCCGTGGAAGCGGTGGCGGCCGATCTGATCGCGCGCGGCAATCTTGCCGGTGGCGAGGCTCAGCATGTGCTCGAGGCCCAGGCCATGATGGCGCAGGACCCCGAGCTGATTGCCGATGTGGAGCGCCGCATTGCCGTCGGCAGCACCGCCGAACGCGGCGTTTATGACGCGTTTGCCGCCTATCGCGCGCTGCTCGCCAACGCCGGCGAGTACCTCGCCGGGCGGGTCGCCGACCTCGACGACGTGCGTAACCGGATCGTGGCTCGCCTGCTCGGAGTGCCGATGCCCGGTGTGCCGGACAGCGACGAGCCCTATGTCCTGATCGCCAGGGACCTGGCGCCGGCCGACACGGCGCTGCTCGACCCTGCGCTGGTGCTCGGCTTCGTGACCGAGGAGGGCGGGCCAACCAGTCACAGCGCGATTCTGGCGCGTGCGCTCGGTGTGCCCGCTGTGGTGGCGCTCCCCGGAGCCGGTGAGCTGGCCGAGGGCACGGTCGTCGCGGTGGACGGCAGCACCGGTGAGATCTTCGTCGAACCCAGCGCCGAGAAGCGTGCCGAGATGGAGCATGCCGCTGCGGCGCGCAAGGCCGCACTGTCCGCTTCGACCGGTCCGGGTGCGACCTCTGACGGTCACAAGGTCCCGCTGCTCGCCAATGTGGGTGGGCCGGGCGATGTGCCGGCTGCCGTCGAGGCCGGTGCGGAGGGCGTGGGGCTGTTCCGTACCGAGTTCCTGTTCCTGGACGACAGCAAGCGGGCGCCGTCCGAGGAGAAGCAGGTCGCGGCGTACCGGGCGGTGCTCGAAGCGTTCCCTGAGGGGCGTGTCGTGGTGCGGGTGCTGGATGCCGGTGCTGACAAGCCGCTCGACTTCCTGACCCCGGCGGACGAGCCCAACCCGGCACTGGGTGTGCGTGGGCTGCGGAGCCTGCTGGATCACCCCGAGGTGCTGCGGACCCAGCTGACCGCGCTGGCGGAGGCGGCCGAAGGTCTGCCCGTCCACCTCGAGGTCATGGCTCCGATGGTGGCGGACCGTGCGGACGCGAAGGCCTTCGCCGATGCGTGCCGTGCGGCCGGGCTGGCGGCGAAGTTCGGCGCGATGGTGGAGATTCCGTCCGCCGCCCTGCGGGCTCGCTCGATCCTGCGCGAGGTCGAGTTCCTTTCGCTGGGCACGAATGACCTGGCGCAGTACACCTTTGCCGCCGACCGTCAGGTGGGTGCGGTGTCGCGGCTGCAGGATCCCTGGCAGCCCGCGCTGCTCGACCTCGTAGCGCTGTCGGCTGAGGCGGCCAGGGCCGAGGGCAAGAGCTGTGGTGTCTGTGGTGAAGCCGCTTCCGATCCATTGCTTGCCTGTGTCCTGACGGGGCTGGGTGTGACGTCGTTGTCGATGGGTGCCGCGTCCATTCCTTATGTCCGCGCCACCCTGGCGAAGTACACGCTCGCGCAGTGCGAGCGGGCCGCTTCCGCCGCACGTGCGGCCGACTCCGCCGAAGAGGCGCGGGTAGCGGCGCAGGCGGTGCTGTCGGGCGAGTAGCCCCGAGGCGTCTTGTGGTGAAGGGGCTCCCTGCCGATGGTGGCAGGGAGCCCCTTCGGCCTGTCAGTGGTGCGACTCCGGTTCGTCCGCGCCGAGGTCGAAGCCCGCGCAGTACTCCACGTGTGACTCCGGGGAGACGGGTTCGCCGGTGTCGGCATCGGTGCAGTAGGCGCTGAAGACCTCGCCGGCGGTGAGCGGGACGAGGCTGCCGCGGGTCAGTCGCCAACCGTGGACCCGGTCCTGGGTGCCGGGGTTGCTTGTTCGGAGTACGACTCCCCCGGGCTTTTCGAGGGCGATGCCGACGGCGAGCACCGTGACGAACTCGGCTCCTTCCGCTGATTCGAGGTGAGTGGGCCCCGTGGTGTCGCGCTCGGTGTGCAGGACGGCGAGCAGGTGCTCGTTCTCGGTGGGGGTACTGCAGACGAGGTGGTGGGTGCCCGGGCCCGCAGTCTCCAGCATGCGCAGCAGGAGGTGGGAGGCCCGGTCGAAGGCGGCGCGGCCGATGTCCTGACCGCAGTCCGCGCAGGCTCCGAGGTCGGCCAGGGTCATCGTGGCGTATTCCCAGGTCGCCCGGCGGATGGCTCGGCTGACCAGGAGCGGGATCAGCGTGTCGAGGGGTTGGCCGCTGTACGCGACGGTGGCGCCGGCCGAGGCGATTTCGGCGGTGAAGCGGCTACGGCTGGCGGGGGCATCGGGAGCGATTCCGGACTCGGTGCAGAACTCCGCGTACTCCTCGGGGTCGAAGAGGGCGACCGTGGCATGCATGCCCTGTGCGGCGAGGGCTTTCAGCAGGCCCTCCACCTGCTGGAGATAGATGGTGTGGTCGTCGAAGGTGAAGGTGCGGTAGCGCCGCATCGCCGCGAAGTCCTGCTCGTCGGCCAGGAGGCCGATGGTGCTGGGTGCTTCGCGGCGCAGCGTGCGTCGCATGGATGTGCCGGACCGGAGGTACCCGCTGGTCCTGCTGGTCTTGTCGTGCTTGGTGTTCCTGGTCTGCGCCATGACTCCCCCAGTGCGCTGTCGATCATTGCTCACTCAGAGTAGTCAAGGGTACTGACAACGCGACCGGTCAGTGACGCTTGCGGGCGAGGTCCTCGTAGAAGCGGAGGAGCTCGAGGTTGTCGATCGAGCCGGGGTTGACCGCCTTGGCCAGGGCTGTGCCTTGCAGGAGGCGCTTGACCGGAACCTCGATGCGCTTACCGGTGAGCGTGTGCGGAATGCCGGGGACCTCGATGATCTCGTCCGGGACATGGCGCGGGGAGAGGTTCTCCCGGATGGTCCGCTTGATGCTGTCGCGCAGGTCGTCGTCGAGCGCGGCGCCGTCGGCGAGGTGGACGAAGAGCGGCATCCAGTAGCCGCCATCGGGTTCCTCGATGCCGATGACGAGGGATTCGCGGATTTCGGGGAGCCGTTCGACGGCTTCGTAGATGTCGGCGGAGCCCATCCGTACACCCTGGCGGTTGAGGGTGGAGTCGGAGCGGCCGTGGATGATGACCGAGCCGTGTTCGGTGATCGTGATCCAGTCGCCGTGGCGCCAGACGCCGGGGTACATGTCGAAGTAGCTGTCGTGGTAGCGGCTTCCGTCGGGGTCGTTCCAGAAGCGGATCGGCATGGAGGGCAGGGGTGCGGTGACGACGAGTTCGCCGACCTCGCCGATGAGGGGCTTGCCGGCGGGGTCCCAGGACTGGAGGTCCGTGCCGAGGCACGGGGCCTGGAGCTCGCCGATGTGAACGGGGAGGGTGGGGACTGCGCCGGCGAAGCAGCTGCAGACGTCGGTGCCGCCGCTGACGGAGGCGATCCACAGGTTGTCGTCCACCTCGTCGTGGAGCCAGCGGAATCCGTCGGGCGGGAGCGGGGAGCCGGTGGTGGCGACGCATTGGACGCGGGAGAGGTCGAAGTCGCGGCCCGGGTGGACGCCGGCCTTGCGGCAGGCCATGACGTAGGCGGCGGAGGTGCCGAAGAGGGTCGCTCCGGTCTGTTCGGCGACGCGCCACTGGGCGCTGACGTCCGGGTAGCCGGGGCTTCCGTCGTACAGCACGAGTGTGGTCCCGGTGAGCAGGCCGGAGACGAGGAAGTTCCACATCATCCAGCCGGTGGAGGTGTACCAGAAGAACCGGTCGTCGGGGCCGAGGTCGCAGTGCAGGCCGATCTGCTTGAAGTGTTCGAGCAGGATGCCGCCCTGGGACTGGACGATCGCCTTGGGGAGTCCGGTGGTGCCGGAGGAATAGAGCACCCACAGCGGATGATCGAAGGGGACCTGTTCGAAGAGGGGCTCGGTGTCGGCGGACGTGAGGGCGGACCAGTCGAGGGTGCCCTCCGGTGCCTCGGTGCCGAGCAGCGGGATGTGGACGACGGCGCGCAGGGTGGGGAGTTCGCGGCGCAGCTCGGCGACCGTGTCGGAGCGGTCGTGTTCCTTGCCGCCGTAGCGGTAGCCGTCGACGGCGAAGAGGACGACGGGTTCGACCTGTTGGAAGCGGTCGAGGACGCTGCGGGCGCCGAAGTCGGGGGCGCAGGAGGTCCAGACGCCGCCGACGGCCGCGGTGGCGAGGAAGGCGATGACCGCCTGGGGGATGTTGGGGACGTAGGCGCTGACGCGGTCGCCCGGTGTGACGCCGAGCGCGCGGAGTTCGGCGGCGAGCGATCCGACCCGGCGGCGGAGTTCGGACCAGGAGATGGGGACCTGGGTGTGGGTCTCGTCGACGTGGATCAGAGCGGGCGCGTCCGCGCGCAGGGGGTCCTCGGCGGTGCGCAGGGCGTGTTCGGCGTAGTTGAGGGTGGCGCCGGGGAACCACTGGGCGCCGGGCATGGTGCGGTCGCCGATGACGGCTTCGTACGGGGTGGAGAACCGTACGTCGAACCAGTCGGCGACGGCCTGCCAGAAGGTGTCGAGCTCGTCGACCGACCAGCGGTGCAGCGCCGGGTAGCCGCCTTCGGCCGGTGCTCCGTACCGCTCTGCCGCCCAGTTCTGGAAGCGGGTGACGGCGGCGGCAGCGATGCGGTCGGGGCCGGGCTGCCAGAGGGGGGCTTCGTTGGCTGCTGCGGTCATGGCGGCTCCCTGACTGTACGGGTACGCGGGGTGGGCGTGGACGCGCGCACACGTGCTGGGGTGTGCGCGTGAGGCGGCTTTTACGGACGATGCCATGTGATCGTCTTTCGCACCAGGGTTCACCACCCATGGTCGCGTGTCCGGACATGTGGTCCGGCCACGGGTGAACGGAAGTTGAACGCGGCCCGCGCCCGCTCTGTCGGGTGGCAGGGTGAGCTGCATGGACGGTCGTGACCTGGTGCGCTCGGTGAAGTTGGTCGGTTCGGTGCGGGGGCTGCGCACGGTGCGCTCCTCCTGGCAGCGCCGGAATGCGGATGCGCGGGCGCTGCCCCGGCGCGGTGCGGAGCGGGCGAGAGTGCCGGGCCTCGTGGTGGGGGCGGAGCCGGGGCCGGGCGGGGGTGTGGTGCGGTTCGCGCGTTCTGAGTTGCGGGTCCGGGTGGCGGTGGGCGGGGCGGTGTTCTGGGGCTGGGACGGGGCGGAGCCGTTGCCGTCCTACGCGCTGGCGGGTGCTGGCCCCGAGCCGGACCCGCGGGCCGGGCTGGAGCCGGACAAGGACGGCGGCTGGCAGGTCGTCTCGGAGCGGCTGACCGTTGCGGTGTCGCGGCACGGGGCCGTGGAATTGCGTACTCCGGGCGGGGTGGTACTCCGGCGCGAGTTGCCGCCGCGCTGGTGGGAGCCGGTCGCGGGTGGTACCGCCCGGTGGGTGCAGCGGTCCGAGGTGCCGGCGGATGCCCGGTTCTTCGGGCTCGGCGGGCGGGCGTCCGGGCCGCGGCTGCGGGACGGTGTGTACCGGCTGTGGAACACGGATCCTGGTGGGAGTTTCGGGCCAGGTGACGATCCGCTGTATCTGACGATGCCGGTGCAGCTGGTGGTCTCCGACGCGGGGACGCATCTGGTGTTCCACGACAACTCCTGGTCGGGGCGAGTGACGCTGCGCGAGGGCGAGGAGGGCGCGGGATCCGGCCATGACCGTCCGGGAATGTGCGAGGTGCGGATGGACGGCGGGCCGCTGCGCTGCTGGGCGATGGCCGGCACTCCGGCACGCGTCCTGCAGAACTGGACGGCGCTGACGGGGGCGCCCGCGCTCCCGCCGTCCTGGGCGCTGGGTCCGCAGCATGCCCGTTGGGGCTTCGGGAGCGAAGGGGAGGTGCGGCGGGTCGTCGCCGGGTACCGGGAGCGGGGACTGCCGCTGTCCGTGCTGCATCTGGACATCGACCACTACGACGCGCACCGGGTGTTCACCGTCGACCGCGAGCGCTTTCCCGATCTGCCGGGACTGGCGAAGGAGCTGCGGGAGGACGGGGTGCGACTGGTGTCGATCGTCGATCCCGCGGTGAAGGCGGAGCCGGGGAACGCGGTGTTCGACTCGGGCAGGGCGGTCGGGGGCGACGGGGCGTTCGTCCGGGACGCAGGGGGGCGGGTGGTGCGCGGGGAGGTGTGGCCGGGTGAGTGCGTGTATCCGGACTTCACCGATCCGCAGGTGCGCGAGTGGTGGGGCGGGTGGTACGAGGAGCGGCTTGCGCAGGGGTTCTCCGGCGTGTGGCACGACATGAACGAGCCGGTGTCGTTCGCGGCATTCGGGGAGCCGACGTTGCCGCGGTCGGCGCGGCACTGTCTGGAGGGCCGCGGGGGTGATCACCGCGAGGCCCACAATGTGTACGGACTCACCATGGCGCGTGCAGGGTACGAAGGGCTGCATCGGCTGCGGGCGGAGGAACGTCCGTTTCTGTTCTCGCGTTCCGGTTGGGCGGGGATGCAGCGGTACGGGGGTACCTGGTCCGGTGATGTGGAGACCAGCTGGCCCGGGCTGCGGGCCTCCCTGGCACTGGTGCTGGGGCTGGGGCTGTGCGGGGTTCCGTATTCGGGCCCGGATGTGGGCGGGTTCGGCGGGTCGCCGTCGCCCGAGCTGTATCTGCGGTGGTTCCAGCTGGGTGCGTATCTGCCGTTGTTCCGTACCCATGCGGCGATCGACGCGGGGCGACGGGAGCCGTGGGAGTTCGGGCCGCGGGTGCTTGAGCATGCGCGGACCGCTTTGGAGGAGCGGGAGCGGCTGCGCCCGTACTTCGTGAGCCTGGCGCAGCTGGCCCGGCTGACGGGTGCGCCGTATGTGCGACCGCTCTGGTGGGGCGCGCCCGGTGAGCGGGCGTTGCGGGACTGCGAGGACGCGTTCCTGCTGGGGGATGCCTTGCTGGTGGCGCCGGTGCTGGAGCGTGGTGCGGACCGTCGGGCGGTGCGGTTGCCGCGGGGGCGTTGGCACGACACGGCGACGGGTGAGGTGTACGAGGGGCCGGGTCAGGTGTTGCTCGACGCTCCGTTGTCGCGGGTGCCGGTGCTGGCGCGGGCGGGTTCGGTACTGCCCGTGCGGGGGGCGGACGGCGGTGTGGAGCTGGAGGTGTGGGCTCCGGCGGCGGGGCGCAGCGGGGGCGGTCTTGTGGTCCGGGACGCGGGTGACGGCTGGGAGCGGGCGGAGGTCGAACGGTATACGTCGCGGCTGGTGGACGGGATGGTTGTGGTGGAGCGGGAGGGTGAGGAGGGGCCGGTGAACGGCCCCGTGCGCGTGCGGGGATTGTAGGACGCTGCGGGGCCTGGCCCGGTCAGTGGTAGCCGCCCTCGAACCACGTGCGGACGGCCCGGGTGTGCAGGGGGAAGGCGAGCTCGGTGGCTGCCCGGAGCAGATGGAAGCCGGAGGTCTCATTGGTTGGCGCGGAGGGCGGGAGCGCGCCTGCGGGGCGTTCGGGGAGCAGGCCGAAGAGGAGCAGGTGGCCGTCCGGGGCGCTGAGGGCGTCGGCGAGGCGGACGTCCTCCTCTTCGGCTTCGATGCCGGTCTCCTCGCGCAGTTCACGTACGACTGCGTGTTTCCAGTCCTCGTCGTGGTCGATGAAGCCGCCTGGGAGGGCGAGACCGCCACGACAGGGCTGGATGGTGCGGGTGATGACGACGAGTCCGGTGCCGTCGGGGTCGGTGACGGGGAGCAGGGCCACGGCGACCGGCAGCGGGTTGCGGTAGGCCGTGTCGCCGCAGACGGCACAGGTGCGGGGCCAGGCGGCGGGGGACGTCGATGCGGCGTACGGTGCTCCGCAGCTGCCGCAGTGGGAGTCCTTCGCCGGCTTCTCGGGGTTGCTCGTGGGTGCGGACACGCGCGGACTGTATCCGATCGCCTGCCAGGCTCTCCGTACTACTGGATTATGTGCTCATGACAGCTCTTGCTTCCGCTTTCCGTGTCCTGGCCGCCGCTGCCGCCGCACTGCTCACCCTCACCGCCACCGCCCCCGTGGCACAGGCGAGGCCCGAGCCGAAGGCTCCCGAGGAGTTCGTCGCGCTGCGCTCGGTGGATCCGACGATCATTCAGGAGATGCGCTACTCCACCGCACACAACTTCATGGGCGTTCCGGTGGACGGATATCGCCAGCCGCTCTGCATCCTGACCCGGCCCGCGGCCCTGGCCCTGCACCGCGCGCAGACCCGGCTGCTGGAGCAGGGCTACTCGCTGAAGGTGTACGACTGCTACCGGCCGCAGCGAGCGGTCAACCACTTCGTGCGGTGGGCGAAGGATCTCGACGACGAGAGGATGAAGGGAGAGTTCTATCCCCGCGTCGACAAGACCCAGCTGTTCGCGGACGGTTACATCGCGGAGAAGTCCGGACACAGCCGCGGCAGCACGGTGGACCTGACGCTGGTGAGACTGCCCGCCACGCCGACCGGGCCGTATCTGCCGGGCCTGCAGCAAGTGCCCTGTTACGCGCCCCAGGCCGAGCGCTTCCCGGACAACTCCGTGGACATGGGGACGGGATACGACTGCTTCGACACGCTCTCCCACACGGATGACCCGCGTATCCAGGGAACCCAGCGCGCCAATCGGCAGTTCCTGAAGAAGACGCTCACCGACGCCGGCTTCGTGAATCTGGCCGAGGAATGGTGGCACTACACCTTCAAGCCCGAGCTGTTCCCGGACACCTTCTTCGACTTCCCGGTGGCCAGGAGGTCCGTCGCGGGGCACTGAGGCCGGTGCTGAGAAAGAGCGGCCGGGACCACCCCCGTGGGTTCCGGCCGCCCGCTCTCCCTCTCGGACGCGGATCGGCCGTTTCCGGTTGCCGCCCGAGCCATTACGGTGCCCGTATGCCACAACAGACATTCGATTCCTACGAAGAGTTCTGGCCCTACTACGTCGCGATGCACTCCAAGGCCGCGACCCGCTGGGTCCATCTGACCGGCTCCCTGACCGGGCTCGCGGTCACCGCGTACGGCCTGGCGCGGGGACGCAAGAGGTACGCGGCCGCGTTGCCGCTGATCGGGTACGGGACCGCCTGGCCCGCGCACTTCCTGATCGAGAAGAACAATCCGGCTACCTTCGGACATCCCGCCTGGTCACTGCGGGGCGACGTACAGATGATCCGGATGATGCTGGCCGGCCGCGACCGGGAGCTGGCGGAGATTGCCGCCAAGTGGCTCGCCGACAACCGCTGACCACTGCTGTCAGCAGCCTTGACGGCCCATCATGCCGGGTGAAAAATCCTTGCTCAGCCACGCAGAGACGCGCGGCCCGTACCCCGGTCGGCGGGGGTGCGGGCCGCGTTGCTGCGCTGTAGTCGCCGTACGGGCCGTTACGTCGTGGCGGGCTCGCGGGGGTGCTCGGCGCGGGCCAGCGCATGCTCGACGACCGTCACCAGAACGTCCCGCGCGGAGGAACGGTCGCGTGCGTCGCACATGACGACCGGGACCCCGGGGTCGAGGTCCAGTGCCGCCTGCACCGTCTCGGTGGCGAACTTGCCCGCCCCCTCGAAGCAGTTGACGGCGACGGCGAACGGAATCGCGCGGCGTTCGAAGTAGTCGACCGCGGCGAAGCAGTCCTGCAGCCGCCGGGTGTCCGCGAGCACGACCGCGCCCAGCGCGCCCTGAGCCAGTTCGTCCCACAGGAACCAGAAACGGTCCTGCCCCGGGGTGCCGAAGAGGTACAGCACCAGGTCCTCGCGGAGGGTGATCCGGCCGAAATCCATGGCCACGGTGGTGGTGGTCTTCGCCTCCACGCCCGCCAGGTCGTCCACCGGACGGCCCGCCTCGCTGAGTCTCTCCTCCGTACGCAGCGGTCTGATCTCGCTGACCGCACCGACCAGAGTCGTCTTGCCCACTCCGAAGCCGCCCGCCACCAGGATTTTCAGGGTAACGGGCTCAACGGGCCGTCTGTTGCGGCTAGAGCGCCCGAAGGCCATTGATCACCTCGCGAAGAATGTTCACGTCCGGCAGCTCTGCCGGCGGAACGGGACGGGTTACGTGCACCAGCTCGTCCTCGACGAGATCCCCGACCAGCACCCGGACCACCCCTACGGGGAGGTCCAGGCCGGCCGCGAGCTCGGCGATCGACTGGGGCATGTCACTGCAGAGTTCGACGATCTCCACATGTTCCGGAGAGAGCGTCTGGTCCCGGCCGGGGTCGTCGGCCGCGGGTTCGGGGACGACGACCGCGATCAGGTCGAGCCGATGACGGGAGGCGCTGCTGGTACGGCCCCGGGTCATCGCGTACGGACGGACCACGGGCCCCGCATCGGCGTCGTACCAGCGCGATGCCTGCGGGTCCGTGGACGTGGCCGGAGGTCTGGAGGAGTCAGCGCTCATACCGTCCACTCACCCCCCGGCGGCCGATCCGGTCGTCCGGGGGGCGTTGGCCAGGTGGGCACCGACGCGCTTGACCATCAGCGTCATCTCGTACGCCACCTGGCCGACGTCGGAGTCGGCATCGGCCAGCACGGCCAGGCAGCTGCCGTCACCGGCCGCCGTGACGAAGAGGAACGCCTCGTCGAGTTCGACGACGGTCTGGCGGACTCTGCCCGCGTCGAAGTGGCGTCCCACTCCCTTGGCGAGGCTGTGGAATCCGGAGGCGACGGCTGCCAGATGTTCACTGTCCTCGCGCGTCAGGCCCTCGGAGGTACCGGTGGCGAGGCCGTCGCTGGAGAGCACCAGCGCCTTGTGGATGCTGGCGACGCGCTCGACGAGTTCGTCGAGCAGCCAGTTCAGCCGGCCGGAGCCCTGGCGTGCGGCGTCGGGTGCTGCGGCGTTCGGTGCGGTCATCGACCGTCCCCTCCCGGAGTGGTTCCTTGTGCTGTGTCACCGGGGCCGGTCACGTCCTCGGCGTTCTGCCGTCGGCCGCGCTGCCAGCCACGTTGGAGTGAAGCCATACGACTGCGTACCTCGTCCGCATCGCGTTCGAAGTCCTGGTCCGCTTCCGAACGGGACGACTCCGCCTCGCGGCCACCGGAGACTTCACGCAGTTGCGGGGCGAGGCTCGCCTGCCGGATGCGTCGGGGCAGGCCGCCCACTGTCTCGGGGGCCGCGCCCGGGGCCGGCGGTGTCGCGGGTTCGTCGAGCGTGGCGGACTCTGCCGCTGGGGCGGGCTCGGTGGGTTTCCGGAAGCCGGTGGGCTCCCCGGGGTCGGTGGGGTTCCGCGGCTCGGTGGGCCCTCCGGTGTCGGCGGCGGAGCGCCACGGGTCGGCGGCCGACGGCCTGATCCCGGCGTCTGGGGCGGAAGCCTCGGGGCCGGGTGAGCTCTCGTGCTCGGCGGTCGTGGGGTGGGCGCGGCCCGCCTCGTCGACCCGGCGGCCGTTGTCGGTGACCAGGGTCGGTGGTTTGCGGCGGGGCAGCGGCAACGGGCCGCCCGGGCGCATCGCCCGTACCCGGGCCTCGGGCCGGCCCGCCTGGTCGGATGCCTGCTGGTGCTGTTCGCGGTCACCGTCGCGCCGGAGGTCGCGGGCCCGGAAGACGCCGCCGCGTTCGCTCTCGGTGTCGTCGATGTCCGACGCACCGCCCAGCAGGGGTTCCAGAAGGGGATCGAGCCCGGGGTCGTTCTCGAAGCCCAGCGCTTCCACGGGTCCTTCGAGCTCCACGGGCCCGTCCAGGAGGGCCGGGTCGATGAGACCGGTGGGAACGGGGGCGAGGCCGGAGGGTCTGCCGGTGGCCCGGCGGTCCGGCACGCCGTCCCTGCGGTCCTTGTCGCTGCCCGGTCCCTGGCCGGCCGCCTTTCCGCCGCTGCCGATCGCCTTCTCGGACCGGCGATCGAGGCGGAATCCGGTGCCATGGGTGTCCGGGGCGTCGGTGAGCAGCGCCGCCGGAATGAAGACGACCGCGGTCGTGCCACCGTACGGAGAGGTCTGCAGCGAGACCCGGACGTTCTGCCGCTGGGCGAGGCGGCTGACCACGAAGAGACCGAGCCGGTCGGTGTCGGAGAGCTCGAACTCGGGGGTTTCGGCGAGCCTCAGGTTGGCGTCGAGGAGGACATCGGGGGCCATGCCGAGGCCCCGGTCGTGGATTTCGAGCGTGAAGCCGTTGGCGACGCGTTCGCCGAGCACCTGCACCGCGGTGTGTGGGGGCGAGAACACGGTGGCGTTCTCCAGGAGTTCTGCGATCAGATGGGTGAGGTCGGCGACGGCGGGGCCGCCCACACCGATGCGGGGCAGTCTGCGGACCTCGATCCGCTCGTAGTCCTCGACCTCGGCGACCGCTGCCCGAACCACGTCCATCAGTTGGATCGGCTTGCGCCACTGACGGGACGGCGCCGCGCCGGAGAGGATCACCAGCCCCTCGGCATGGCGTCGCATGCGAGTGGTGAGGTGGTCGAGGCGGAAGAGGTCCGCGAGTTCATCGGTGTCCTCGGTGCGGCGCTCCATGGTGTCCAGGAGAGTCAGCTGCCGATGCAACAGCACCTGGTTGCGGCGGGCGAGATTGACGAAGACCTCGGACACACCGCGTCGCATGTCCGCCTGCTTGACCGCGGCTTCGACTGCGGCCCGTTGCAGGGTGTTGAGTGCCTGACCGACCTGGCCGATCTCGTCCCGTTCGTACTGGAGGTGCGGTGCCTCGGTCTCGACGTCGACCTGTTCACCGGCAGCGAGGCGGCGCATCACGCTCGGCAGCCGTACGCCGGAAACCTCATGGGCGTCCTTGCGGAGCCGGGAGAGGTCACGGATGAGCTCGCGGCCGATGCGTACGGAGACGAACACCGAGGCGAGCAGGGCGAGGAAGCCGAGGACGCCCGCGATACCGGCCTTGATCAGGACGCTGTAGCCGGCCGGCTTTCCGCGGTCCTGGAAGCGGTTGTTCATCTCGGTGGAGTCGTTGGCCAGCCGGTTCAGGACGGACGGGGCCACCTCCTGCCAGCGCTCGGCGTCGACCGCCCGCGGGTCCTGGGTGGGACCGCCGTTGATGAGCGTGCTCTCGGCGGTGCGCAGCGCTTCGCTGTCCGGGCTCGCCCAGAACTGCTCCACGCGTTGACGCTCCGACAAGGGAAGCATCTCACCATTGATCTCGTAGAGCAGCTTGCGATTGGCCACGAGGTCGGAGATCTGGCGCAGTTCGGAGGCGGTGAGCCGACCGGCGATGAGCGCCGAGGCGACCAGGGCGTCTTCGCGGGAGAGCATTTCGCGGGCTCGTGAGATGCCGACCAGCGCGCGGACCTGCTTGTCCATCGACACGTTCTCCATCGTGCGGAGACCGTTCAGAAAGCGGTAACAGGGGTCTATGAGGCGGTTGTAGAACTCCATCGCCTTCAGCCGGTCGATGGTGCGTTTCTCGACCGAATCGCGGAGCGCGCCAAGACCCTCGACCGTGCTGAGAACCGAGTTCAGCTGTGTTTCGTCCTCGGGCCGCAGTGCGCCGCGAATGTCCTTCTGCCGTGCGCTGTCCTGGACGTACGCCACGACGCGGTCGGTGGCCGCGCGTCGGCGCTGCAGGAGCGGCAGGGCATTGGATGCTCTTGGGTCGGCGAGAAAGACCAGGGTCTGACGGCGCTCGTCCTGAATGGCGCGGACGGTTTCCTCCAGAGGATGGCCGACCTTCTCCACGATGGTGCTCGAGCTCATCAGGTGGCTCGCCTCACGCCCCGTCAGGAAAGTGGCGAATCCCCAGAGTCCGGTGAGGGAGACGAGCGGCACCAGCAGCAGTGCCACGATCTTCCTGCGGATGGACTTCCCGCGAAAGCGCATGGCCTCCCCCAGACCGACCCCTCGGGTCGGGGGTCGTGTTCCGTCAACAAACGGCGTGAGCCTACTACTGACAGCGAGGCAACTCGAAGAGATGTCCGGGACGTTTTTCAGCCTCACTCCTCGGCGTCGATCAGGAGTTGTCCGGGTATTCCGGGCTATGAAATTCGCGAATGCGGCAGAAGTCTCCTGTCAGCGCATCGCACTGTCCGGGAGGGCAGTTGGCTGGAATTCTTCGTTCGATGACGGTTCGAGGGAATCTTCTCGGCCGGTCACTCGTCTCTCTGTACGGGGCAGGGGAACACGGGGAGTACTCAGGGCAGGATGGTCCGATCCGCCCGCGTAGGCCCGGCGCATGCCGGGCAGCAACCCTGAAGTCGGACAGCGGTGGGGAGTTGAGAGTCCTTGGATAGGGAAGAGCGCCGGAGCCCGGTGTTGTCGGCACCGGTCGCGACTACGGCTTCGGCAGCGACCGACGGGGCGAAGATCCCGCGTCAGGAGCGTCGGCAGCTCTGGGTGGAAGAGCCCGCGACACGTCGGCGGATGCCTGACCCGGTCCGTACGGCTGCCGTGCGTGCCGTGCTCATCATGTCGCTGACGATCATCCAGGCCATGGTGGCGTTCCTGTGCACGCTGACGGAGTCCTGGCTGTCCTTTCCGCTGATGCTGAGCAGTGTGGGCAGCACAGTGGTCGCGACCTGGTCGGTACTGGATGTCTGGGTCACCCGACAGGTCTGGAATCAGCGCAACGGTGTGGTGTCCGTGCCGAGCAGTTCGGCGCGGCAGCTGCGCCGCGAACGGCGCAGAGCACGGCGGTCGGCGCGGTCCGCGCAACGGGACGATGCACGGATACGCCGCCGGGGCGCGGGCAGCCTCTCACGGGCCTGAGCTGCGCCGGGTCCGGACGGTGGTCGGCCCGTCCGGTGCCGGACGGTGCCGGACGGTGTCGGGTCCGTGCCGGACGGGCCGGATTCGGGACTCTCGTCCTTGCCGCTTGCGCCCTGATGCTCGTCGTTACTCGTCGGACGACTTCGGGGAGGGCGTCCGGTCGGTGTCGGGCGGTGTCGTGGAGCGCTTGAACATGCGGGTGGCGGTGATCTCGCCGTGCACCGTCTCGCCGTTCGGGTCCTGCTGCGGAAGCCCGGGGCGAAGGTGCTCCTCCACGCTGATGTACTTCAGCCCGGCCCGCAGGTCCGCGTCATTGCGCAACCGGATCACCAACGGGAATTCCGCGAGCGCCGTCGTGTCGAACAGACCGGTCGTGTAGAGCAGCTGCACACCGAGGGCGTCCGACACCGCACGCTGGAGTTCCAGCAGATAGGTGGCGTTGGCGCGGCCGATGGGGTTGTCCAGGAAGAGCGTGCCCGCGTGCCGGTGCTGGTGCCGGTCACGGCCCCGGTCATTGCTGCGCAGTGCGGCCATCGTGCAGTACAGGGCGATGGCGGCGGTGAGCAGCTGGCCACCGGAGAAGACGTCGCCCATCTGTCCGACCGGGACGCGCTCGGCGCGGAGCACCGCGTCCGGCTTGAGGATCTCCACGGCGATGCCCTTGGGCTCCAACGCCGCCTGCACACCGCGCAGCAGAAGGGACATGCCGTCCCTGCGCAGATCGGAGTTCTTCTTCAGCGCGGCACGGGTGGCCTCGTCGACGACCTCGCCGAGCCGCTCGGTGAGCGACGCCTGGTCGGGTTCCTCGAAGCGGATCCGGAGGAACTCCTGGCCGGACCACTCCCCCAGTCCTTCGGGAAGCTGGGAGAGCCGCTGGGCGGAGCGCAGGGTGGTGAGCGCGGACTCCACGAGGCCGCGGAGCCGGTCGACGATGGAGTCGCGGTTGCGCTCCAGCTGGGCCAGTTCGTCGGTGAGGACCCGGAGCCGGGGCGCGAAGGCGGCGGCCCACTTCTCGGCGTGTTCGGGCAGCGCCGCGGCCGGCAGCTCGCGGATCTGCTGGCGGGCGGGGGTGCGGACCTGCTCGTAGCGGGTGGAGTTGGCGTGCCGTACGAGGACGTCGCTCGCTTCCCGTACGGCGCTTTCGGCCGCGGACAGGTCGGCGGCGCAGCCACGCAGTGAACGGCGGGCCTCGGCGGCGGACTGCCGGGCCTCGTCGAGGCTGCCCGGGTACGGCTCGGGGGCCTCGGTGTCGTCGTCCGCGCCGTGGTCCCTGAGGAGGTCACGCAGGAGTGCCGCGGTCTCGTCGAAGCCGCCCGCCGAGTCCTCGGCGGTGCGGTGGGCGTGCAGCAGCTCGGCGTGGGCTGCGCGGGCGGTGTCCAGGGTCGCGGTGGCGGAGGCCAGTTCGGCCGTGGCGGTACGCAGGAGGGTCTGGGCCTGCTCGGCGTCGGCCGGGACCAGCTCGTCCGGGAGTTCGGTGTGGTGGGTCTCGCCATCCACCGGGGCCAGTCGCTCGGCCTCACCGCGGAGTCGGCCCAGCTGCTCGCTCGCGGTTGAGGCCCTGGTCTCCAGGAGCTGGACCAGGGACTCGGCGCGGGCGGCGGCCGCCTGCCGAGACGGTCCGTCGGCGCCGTCCGTGCCTTCGAGGAGCTGGGCGGCGCGGGTGCGGACCTTGTTGGTGAGCCGGTCCAGCTCGGCGAGGGCGGCGCTCTCGTCGCTCTCCGCGCGGGCCTGTTCGGCGCGCAGGTCGGCTCCGACGCCCACCTTCTCGTACAGCTGGGACGCGGCCCGGTAGGCCTCCCGCAGCGCCGGGAGCGCGGGGCGCGGGGTGTCCGTCCCGGGCTCCGGGAGGTGCTCGGGCGCGCCCGCGATCTCGGCTCGTTCGGCGCGCAGGGCGCGGGCCGTGCGCCGGGCGTCGTCCGCGGCGCGCTGGGCGGCCCGGCGGTCCTCGTCGGCGGCACGGGCCCGTTCCAGACAGACGGTGGCGCGGGCCTCCGACTCGGCTGCTTCGTCGATCAGTTCGCGCAGCTTCGCCTGCCAGCCCGCCCGTTCGCGGAGCCGGAAGGCGAGGCCCGCGAGGGCGTCGGCGGCGCGGCGGGCGCGCTGAGCGGCCTCCTGGCGTTCGTCGCGGACACGGGCGGTGTCCGAGGCGGCCTCGTCGGCCTCGGCACGCACGGTACGGGCTTCGGCGAGCGCGGTCTCCGCGGTCTCGGCGGCCGTTCGGGCGGTGCGGGCGGCCTCGGCAAGTTCGGCAAGCATGCCGGGCGGGCAGTCGGCACGCCACGAACCGATGCGGGCGGCGAGGGAGCGGTCGGCCGTGAGACGGGCCGCGAGGGTACGGATGTCCTCGTCGCGGGCGGCGGCCCTGGTCCTGAGGGCCTGCCGCTCCTCGTCGGCGGCGTGTTCGTCGTGCATCGCCGGGTTCGGCGGGACGAGGAACACCCCTTCCGTGCTCGCGGCCGAGCCGGTCGTGGGGACGGGTGCCAGCAGCGCGGCGGCGGTGCCCACGGCGACGGCCGAGCGCGGCAGCAGGGCGGCGCCGCTCAGGACCTCGCGGGCGCGGGCGTGCGAATCGGGGTCGGTGATGACCACGCCGTCGACCAGTTCGGGACGGGCGGCGAGTACGGACGCGTGGTCGGCGGGGTCGACGGCCTGGGCGAGGTAGCGCCAGCCGGGCAGGGCCGGGATGCCGTGTTCGCCGAGGTACTCGACGGTGGCGAGGACATCGGGGCCGGGCGGCAGCAGTCCGCCGTCGCCGAGCGCGCCGAGGATACGGAAGTCGTCGGCGGCCGCGGTGCGCAGGTCGAAGAGACGGCGTTCGGCGGAGGCGATGCCCTGGTCGAGCAGTTCCCGCAGTTCGTCGGCGCTCCGGTCGAGCTCCTCGGCGGTGAGTGGCTGTTCGCGGGCGGGGGGCTGTTCGGCCGTGACGGTGTGCCTGCCGGACGCGGACTGGCCCGGTTGCCCTGCCCGACCGCCCTGGCCCGCGGCGTCTCCCCGGCCCGGCTGTCCGGCGTGGTCCTGGTGCCGGTCCTGATGGTCCGCGCCGTGCGGGGCTTCGGGGTCCGTCTCCGGGCCGGCCGCACCGCGACGGGGCCTGGGAACGCCGGTGCCCTGCGCGGAGGGCAGGCCGAGCAGGTCGGCCAGACGGTGGTCGGCGGCGATCGACTCGGCGGCCCTGAGCTCGGCCTCGTACGACTGTTCCGCCGCCTGTGCGGCATCGGCGGCGCGCGCCGCCGCCAGTTCGGCGCGGCTCTCGGCGGCTGCCGCGTCCCTGGCCAGGTCGGCTGCCGAGCGGGCGGCCTCCCTCGCGGTGTCCCACGCGGCGACGGCGGACTGCTCGGCGTCGCTCGCGGCGAGGGCCGCGCGGGCCGGGTCGAAGTCCGGCGCGGTGTTCTCGAGCCAGCCGGCCCGTACCGCCTCCGCCGTCTCCTGCTCGACCTCGGCGAGGCGCTGGCGCAGGTGTCCGGCCTCGCTGCGGGCGCGCTGGGCCTCGGTCGCGGCGGTGGTGGCGTCGCGGTGGGCGGTCTCGCCGGCCGTCTGAAGCGTGTCGGAGCGCTCCTCCTCCTCGTTGGCCAGGGTCTCGCCGGCCTCCGCCGCGGTGTGCAGGGCCCGTACGAGATCGGCGGCGGCCTCGGCACGGGCGGCGAGCGCGGGCGCGGCGTCCCGCTCGGCCTCGCGAATGGCGACAGCGACCCGTGCGGAGCGGTCGGCGGCGGCGCGGTGGCGCAGTACGGCCTCGGCGGCCTGCCAGGCGGAGTACAGGGTGCGGGCATCGCCCAGTTCGCGGCGTTGGGCGGCGGCGCCCTTCTCCGCCGCGGTCAGGGCCAGGGAGGCGTGCCGGTAGGCCAGTTCGGCCGCGATCAGGGCGCTGCGGCTGCGGGCCTGCTCGGCGGTGGTGACGGTGTGGGCCGCGCCCGTGACCTGCTGGGCCAGCTCGGCGGCCCGGCCGCGCTCCTGGCCGGCGCGGGCGGAGAGCCTGCGGGCGAGCGTGCGGGTGCGGCGCTCGGCCCCCGCGTGGATGTCGCGGGCGCGGGAACGGGTGCCGGTGGCCTCGACGATCCGGCCGAGCAGATCGACCGAGCCCGCGGTGAAGTCGCGCTCCGCGGTCAGTTCGGCGCGGCGGCCCAGCTTGTTGCCGAAGCCGCTCACCAGGTCGGCGAGGCCGTCCGTGTCCCGGGTGTCGGTGACGGCGCGGAGCAGCAGGTCGGTGAAGTCGGAGTCCTTCTTGACCGCGAAGAGGCCCGCCGCCTCGCCCTCGTCGGCGTTCATCTCACGCTGGTAGCGGAAGAGTTCGGGGTCGAGGCCGAGGTCTCCGAGGTGCTCGTTCCAGCGGTCGTGGATCTCTTCCCAGTACACATCGAGGTGCTGGTAGAACTTGCCCGCCTCGGTCAGGGCGTCGCGGAAGCCCTTCATCGTGCGCCGTCGGCCCTGCGCGCCGGAGACGCCTTCGACCGGGCGGTGCACGGAAGTGGCCTCGGCGACCGGCAGGGAGTCCAGGCTGAGCCCGGGACCGGGGCGGAAGGAGTACCAGGCCTCGGCGAACTTCCGCGGGTCGTTGGAGACCTGGCGTCCACGCCACTCGCTGACCTTGCCGACGACCACGCACTCGCCGGTGAGGGTGTGCTGCCATTCCAGGGCGACATGCCCGCAGTCGTCGGCGAGGAGGAACTTGCGCAGTACGCCGGAGCTGGCACCGCCGAGGGTGTTGCGGTGGCCGGGCAGCATCACCGAGAAGATCAGCTTCAGCAGAACCGACTTGCCGCCGCCGTTCTCCAGGAAGAGCACCCCGGCGGGGGCGGGGCGGCGCGGCGGGCCGACCGGCTCCTCCTCGAAGAACTCCGCCTGAGCCGGGGCGGGATGGGGCACGGGCTCGCCCACTCCGCGCAGGTCGAGCACGGTGTCGGCGTAGCGCGCACCGGCCGGCCCGATGGAGTAGAGGCGGACCCGGGACAGCTCGTACATGGCGGCGGACTCTCGTCGTTCAGGCAGCGGGGGGGAGACGGCGGTGGTGGTGGGAGGACGGAGGTGGTGGGGCGGGCGGTCAGGCGTGGAACGGCAGACCGGCGTCGGCGACCAGCTCCAGGTCGCCGGGGTCGGGCGGCGGCAGGAGCGTCGCCGTTCCGTCGGTGACGGGTACGACTCCGAGTTCCAGGAGTTCGGCCATGGCGGCGCTGCCGGCCATGTCGCGGACCTGGAGCTGGTAGCGGGCGGTGGTGCGGAAGGCGCCTCCGGCGTCGTCCCCGGTGCGCTGGAGGAAGCCGGAGTCGGTGAGGAAGGCGACGGCCTTGCCGACGATGCCGGTGGTGGAGCCGGCCAGCCTCCGGGCGTCCTTCGTGGCTCCGGTGGAGCTGCGCCTGGCGTAGATCCGCCAGGCCGCCTCCAGCCCGGGGGCGTCGGTGGCCGGG
The DNA here is from genome assembly GCF_042801895.1 of Streptomyces sp. NPDC057543. NCBI lineage: Bacteria > Bacillati > Actinomycetota > Actinomycetes > Kitasatosporales > Streptomycetaceae > Streptomyces > Streptomyces sp. NPDC057543. The sequence continues at coordinate 20,890 of NZ_JBHVFF010000049.1, forward strand.
TCGGTGTTGTCGCCGTGCTCCTCGGCCCGTTCCTCCAGGCGGTGGCAGGCCTGGCGGACGAACGAGTCGACCCCGTTGACGGTGATCCGGCCGATGTACGCGTCGTCGGCGAGGTCCTCCGGGCGCGGGAAGGCCATCGCGGCGACTGCGAGGTGTGCGAGCCCGTGCAGGAAGCGGTCGGCGGAGTCGGACGAGGCGCGGCGGGCGTAGTCGCCCATGCGGACGGCGAAGACCGAGTCCTCGCCGGCGGTCACCGCCATACCCGCGCGGGTGGACACCTCCAGCACGACCAGCCCGAGACCAGTCGCCACGGCGTCGGCGAGCCGGGCGAAAGCGGGCCCCTCCCGGTAGCGGCGGAGCAGTTCGGCGTATTCGGCGTCGCGCGCGGGCAGCAGTTTGGGCTGCAGCCCGAAAGCGACGAGCCGGGCGGCGTCGGCTGCGTCGGCCGGGGTGACGGGTGCGGTCGCGGCGGGGCCGGCCGGGTCGGCGGGCGCCGTGCTCTCGGTCCCGTACGCGGCGGTCGGCTCGCTCCACTCGTCGGCGTGCTGTGCGCGGTGGTCGCTCACGACTGTCGCTCCTTGCTGCGGAAACTCTTCGGTACGGGGTGGCCGGCGCCGGCTCTCGCGGCAGCCGTCCTGAGCTGTGTGGTTCCGGCCGGTCCGGCGGCGGGGCGACGACGCCCCTGGCCGGTGTGCGGCAGCGGTACGTCCAAAGGCGCGCCGTTCATGACGCCTCCGAGCGGTCCGCGGCCATTCCCGCCGCGTCCAGCAGAGCCGTGCCCACTATCAGGTCCGCACCGCCGAACTCCGGGTCGTCGAGCTGTGTCCCGTCGTCGACGGAGAACAACAGGCGCTGCTCGCCCTGCCGGTAGGCGGTGCCGACCGGCGGGCTCGCGGCGTGCACCGCGAGCAGGGCCACCAGGTAGGGCAGTTCGGGATCGCGGCGCCGGGCCTCGGTGAGGAGTCCGGAGAGCCGACGCGGGGCATCGTGCTCCAGGTCGAGGAGTTCCATGGCGCTCGCGAGCTGCTCCTCGCTGAACCTGCTGTCGTCCGGGGTGGCGATCAGATCGGGTTCGGGCATTTCGGCGCCCAGGTGTTCCCGCTCCAGCGGCGGGGTGAGCAGCATCTCGACGAGGTCGCCGACCCGTACCGACGTGGGGGTGCGCAGCCCGGTGCCGCGGGCGAAGAAGGCATCGGTCACGCGGATGGCCTGTTCGACGGGGAGCGGCAGCAGCGGGGCGACCAGCTGGCCGTACAGATCGAGGCCGCTGCGGGCCGTGGGCGCGGCGAACGCCTGGCGGTCCTGTTCGGCGCGGAACAGCGGTCCGGCTTCCAGCAGTCGGGACTGCAGCTGGGTGTGGCGGCGGATGCAGTCCTTCACTATGTCGACGAGCTCGGCGGCGCGCCGCTTGCGCTCGGGCTCCTCCGCCTCGTCGCGCGCCTTGCGGATGTTGGTGAGGATCGCGTTCTCGTGGCGGTAGCGGTCGGCGACGTGGTCGAGGGCCTCGTCGATCATGTCGGGAACTGCGTTGAGCCAGTCGACGGCCCGGACGTTGCGCCGGGTGGCCTCCAGCGTCTTGCGGAGGGTCTCGGCGTACTGCACGGTGCGGTAGCGGGCCTGTTCGGCGGCGAGCTGCGCGTCGGCGAGGCGGCCCCGGCTGATGAGGACCTCCAGCTTCACCTCGGCGGCGATCTGGGCACTGGTGACGTCCGTATCGAGGGCGCCGACCAGGACGTTGACCGCTTCGTCGGTGGCCCGGAGAAAGACGGTGCCGCCGTGTCCCGGGACCTCTTCGATCAGCTTGAAGTCGTAATCGCGACGGACATACACCCCGTCGGGCCCGAAAGTGCCGTATACCGCACGGAATCCGCGGTCGACGCTGCCGACATTGATCAGGTTCTCCAGCACCCAGCGGGCGACCCGCTCGTGTTCGGCGGCCGGGCGGCCCGGGGCCTGGGCGGCGACGCGGGGAAGAAGCCTGGTCACTATCTGATCGTGGTCGGCCCCCGTGTCGAAGTCCATGTTGAGCGTGACGAGGTCGATCGCGGCGAGTGCGACCTCGGCCATCGCGTAGACGGTGTACTCGCCGGCCAGATTCGCCTTGCGCACATCGAGGTCGTGCAGCGGAGCCGTGCAGGCGAGCGCGCGCAGCCGTCGCGAGAGCCCCTCGTCGGCGGCCGGGCCCGGGGCGGGCCGCGGCCCCGCGCTGAGCTGGGCCGCAGCGTTGTCCGTGTAGGCAGGCGAAGTCACGCTGCACAGATTAGGTCCTCACACCGACAACGGTCGAAACGACGCAGAAGCGACCCCTTGCCCGAAGCCGGCCGACCGCGGCATCACGGCTGTCGGCCGCCGCGCTCCGTACGGTCGCCGTCGCCCGGTTCCGGGGTTCCGTATCCCCCGCCACCCGGCGTGCGGAGCACCAGGACGTCGCCCCGCTCAAGATGGGAGGTGTCGCAGCCGCGCAGCGGTGTGACCGTCCGGCCGTCCGCGCGCTCGATGTGCTGGTCGCCCAGCGCGCCGGGTTCGCCGCCGGCCATGCCGTACGGCCTCACCCGGCGGTGGCCGGAGAGCAGCGCCACGGTGACGGGTTCGAGGAAGCGGATGCGCCGCTCCACGCCGCAGCCGCCGTGCCAACGCCCTCCGCCCCCGCTGCCGTCCCGTACCCGGAAGCTCTCCAGCAGCACGGGGTAGCGCCATTCGAGGACTTCGGGGTCGGTGAGGCGGGAGTTGGTCATATGGGTCTGTACGGCGTCGGCGCCGTCGAAGCCGTCTCCCGCGCCGGAGCCGCTCGCCACCGTCTCGTAGTACTGGACGCGTTCGTTGCCGAAGGTGAGGTTGTTCATGGTGCCCGAACCCTCGGCCTGGATGCCGAGTGCCGCGTACAGGGCGCCGGTGACAGCCTGGGACGTCTCCACGTTTCCCGCGACGGTGGCCGCCGGATGGACGGGAGCGAGCATGGAGCCTTCCGGAATTCTCACCTCCAGGGGCTTGAGGCAACCGCTGTTGAGGGGGATGTCGTCGGCCACCAGGGTCCGGAAGACGTACAGCACGGCCGCCATGACCACGGATTTCGGCGCGTTGAAGTTCCCCGGCTGTTGCGGTGAGGTGCCGGCGAAGTCCACGACCGCGCTTCGGGCCGCCCTGTCCACGGTGAGGGCGACCTCGATGATCGCGCCGTTGTCGGTCTCGTAGCGGTAGGTGCCGTCGTGCAGTGTGGCGATGATCCGGCGGACGGACTCCTCGGCGTTGTCCTGGACGTGTCGCATGTATGCGGCGACGGCATCGGGCCCGAACTGTTCCACCATGCGCCGGAGTTCGGCGATGCCCTTCTCGTTGGCGGCGATCTGGGCGCGGAGATCGGCGAGGTTGGTGTCCGGGTCGCGGGAGGAGTACGCCGCGGTGGTGAGCAGCTCGCGCGTCTCACTCTCGCGGAATCTGCCGTCCCGTACCAGAAGCCAGTTGTCGAACAGCACTCCTTCCTCGTCGATGGTGCGGCTGAAGGCGGGCATGGAGCCGGGCGTGATGCCGCCGATCTCGGCGTGGTGTCCGCGGGACGCGACGAGGAACCGCAGCCCGGGCCCCTCGTCGGCGGTCTCGTCGACGTCGAACACGGGTGTCACCACGGTCACATCGGGCAGGTGCGTGCCCCCGTGGTACGGGTCGTTGATGGCGTACACGTCGCCGGGCCGCATCGCTCCGCCGTTGCGCCGCAGCACCTCCTTGATGGACTCCCCCATCGAGCCGAGGTGCACGGGAATGTGCGGGGCGTTGGCGATGAGATTGCCGTCCGCGTCGAAGAGTGCGCAGGAGAAGTCGAGCCGCTCCTTGATGTTGACGGAGTGGGCCGTGTTCTCCAGGCGCACGCCCATCTGTTCGGCGATCGACATGAAGAGGTTGTTGAAGACCTCCAGCATGACGGGGTCGACCCGGGTGCCGACGGCCGTACGGTCCGGGCGCGGGCGGACCCGGGTCAGCAGCAGATGGCCGGTGCCGGTGAGAGCGGCCTGCCAGCAGGGGTCGACAACGGTGGTGGCGTCCGCCTCGGCGATCACGGCGGGTCCGGTCACGGTGTCCGCGGGGTGCAGCTCCTCGCGCCGGTGGAGCGGGGTGTCCTGCCATCGGCCGTCGGCGAACATCCTTACGAGGTCGTGCGGTTGAGGCTCGGCGCTCTCCCTGCGTGCGCGGCCGGCCGGGGGCGGCCGGTGCTGTCCCGCCGTCCCGGTCGCCTCGACCGACACCGCCTCGACGACCAGGGGCCGGTCCATGGTGAACGCGTAGCGGGCGCGGTGCTGGGCGGTGAACGCCTCGGCCATGGCGGCCGCGGTGTCCAGGCCGACCGGCAGGCTGGAGTCCGTACCGGCGTAGCGCAGGAGTACGCGGGCGCGTGTGCTGATGGCGCTGTCGGGGATGGCGTCGGCGCGCAGTTCGGCGCGGGTGCGGCGGGCGAGTTCGTCGCAGAGTTCGCCGACGGCGGTGCGCGTCGCCTCGTGCAGTTCCGCCTCGACGGACTGTTCGCGCATCGCGGTGGCGTCGGCGAGACCGATGCCGTACGCGGACAGCACGCCGGCCAGGGGCGGTACGAGGACGGTGTCGATGCCCAGGGCGTCGGCGACGGCGCAGACGTGCTGGCCCCCGGCGCCGCCGAAGCCGGTCAGGGCGTAGCGGGTGATGTCGTGTCCGCGCTGTACGGAGATCTTCTTGACCGCGTTCGCCATGTTGAGGACGGCGATCTCCAGGTATCCGGCGGCGACCTCGGCCGCGGTGCGGCGTGTTCCGGTGGCGCGCGCCACGTCCTCGGCGAGCGCCTCGAAGCGGTCGCGGACGAGGTCCGCGTCGAGCGGGAGATCGCCGTCCGGTCCGAAAACGGCCGGGAAGTGGGCGGGCTGGACGCGGCCGAGCATCACATTGGCGTCGGTGACGGTCAGCGGCCCGCCGCGGCGGTAGCAGGCCGGGCCGGGAATCGCGCCCGCCGAGTCGGGGCCGACGCGGTAGCGGTGGCCGTCGAAGTGCAGGACGGAGCCGCCGCCGGCCGCGACGGTGTGGATGTTCATCATGGGGGCGCGCATCCGCACCCCGGCCACCTGTGTGCCGAGTTCGCGCTCGAACTCGCCCGCGTAGTGCGACACATCGGTGGATGTGCCGCCCATGTCGAAGCCGATGACCCGGTCGAATCCTGCCTGCCCGGACGTACGGGCCATTCCGACCACGCCACCGGCGGGTCCGGAGAGCACCGCGTCCTTGCCGCGGAAGTGGGAGGCCTCGCGCAGCCCGCCGTTGGACTGCATGAACATCAGCCGGATGCCGTCGAGTTCGCGGGAGACCTCGTCGACGTACCGGCGCAGGATCGGTGAGAGGTAGGCGTCGACCACGGTGGTGTCACCGCGTGGCACGAGCTTGATGAGCGGGCTCACCTCGTGCGAGCAGCTGATCTGGGTGAAGCCGGCGGCACGGGCCGCGGCGGCCACGACGCGCTCGTGTGCGGGGTGGCGGTAGCCGTGCATCAGGACGACGGCCGCGCTGCGCAGGCCGTCGGCCCGGGCGGCCCGCAGTCGTTCGGCCACCGCGTCCCGGTCCAGGGGGGTCACGACGCGGCCGTGGGCGTCGATCCGTTCGGGGACCTCGACCACCTGTTCGTACACCGCTTCGGGCAGCAGAATACGGCGGTCGAAGAGCCTCGGTCTGTTCTGGTACGCGATGCGCAGGGCGTCCCGGAAGCCTTCCGTGATGACCAGGACGGTCGGCTCGCCGCGCCGCTCCAGCAGGGCGTTGGTGGCAACCGTCGTACCGATCTTCACCGTACCGACCCGGTCGGCGGGGACCGGGTCGGTAGGGCCGAGGCCCAGCAGTCCCCGGATTCCGGCCACGGCGGCGTCGCGGTAGCGGTCCGGGTCGTGGGAGAGCAGCTTGCGGGTGACCAGGTGCCCCTCGGGATCCCGGCCCACGACATCGGTGAACGTCCCGCCACGGTCGATCCAGAACTCCCAGCGTCCGGTCATCCCTCCATACTGACCCGCGGCACCGACAACGGGCCGGACGGCACGGCAGGCTTCCCGGCGCACCGGCCGGCCGTACGGCGTGCTGTGTCTCCGCACGGCCCGGACCGTTCGCGCCGCGGGCCGCTGACCACACGGCTCCGCACGCCCCCCGACGCGCGGCGCCGTGCGTGTTGCGGTCAGACCGCCGGGGCGTCGGGCCCGATCCGGCTGCGTACCGCCGTCTGCACCTCGGCCTCCTCGGCCGGGTCCGCGGCGAGTCGGCGCAGTCGCTCGGCGACCCTGATGTCGCCGGTCTCGGCGTGGAGCGCGGCGACCTCGCGGGTGGTCTCTTCGCAGTCCCACAGGCATTCGACGGCGAATCCGGTGGCGAAGGACGGATCGGTCGCGGCCAGCGCGCGGGCCGCTCGGCCGCGCAGGTGCGAGGAGGACGTCTCCCGGTAGACATGGCGCAGTACGGGTGCGGCGCAGGCGATGCCCAGCCGGCCCGTGCCGTCGACGAGGGTCCACAGGCGTGGTGCGTCCGGGCCTTCGCCCCTTACGGCCTCGCGGAGCGCGCCGAGGACCAGCGGGACGTCCTGGGCCCCGCCCCGGCAGGCGAGCACGCCGGCCGCGGAGGCGCCGAGGGCATCGGGCCGCCGGGCCCAGCGCCTGGCGCGCTCCACCGCCGCGTCGCCGCACATCCGCTCGAAGGCGGCGACGGCCGCGTCGGCGACGGTGCGGGAGGTTCCGGCCGCGGCGATCTCGATCAGGTCGAGTACGGCGGGATCCCTGGCCTCGGCCAGGTAGTGCAGGGCGGCGCAGCGCGCGCCGTCCGGGCCGCTGCGGGCGGTCTCGATGATGCTGGACCGGTCCTCGGGGCCGGCGACGGCGGTGAGGCAGCGGGCGGCCGGGACATGGAGGACGCTGCCTCGTTCCAGCGCCTGCTGGGCCCAGTCGAAGACGGCCTGGACGCTCCATCCGGGGCGGGGGCCGCCGGGTCGCATCTGTCGCTGCCAGCGGTCGAAGGAGCCCTGCTCGGAGGCGGCCCTGATCCGGGCGCCGACCTCGTCGCGGGGGTCGTCGGCCCAGAGCCGCCAGGGGCGTGGTTCGAAGGCGTCCCGCACGGCGGCGGCCAGTTCGGCGGCGCCCTCCTCGGTGGCCGGGAACCGGCCGAGGACGGGCACGGCGAGGGCGCGGAGCCCCGCGTCGTCGTCGCGCAGGGCGAGCTCGTCGAGGGCCCAGGCCCAGTTGGCCCCGGTCGCGGCGTACCGCCGCAGCAGCGCCAGGGCGTCGTCCCGTCCGTACGAGGCGAGGTGACCGAGTACGGCGAGGGCCAGCCCGGTGCGTGAGTCGTCGGTGTCGAGGTGGTCGTCGGGATCACCCAGGTGGCGCTCGATCTCCTCGATGCCGCCGTCCAGGTCGAGATACAGGCGTGCGTAGTAGAGCGAGCGGTTCTCCACCTGCCAGTCGTGGCGCGGATCGCTCAGGACGCAGTGGTTGAGAGCCGCCAGGGCCTCGGGGCGTGGTGCGGCGAGCGCGTGGAGCGTGCCGTCGCCACGGCCCCTCTGCAGCAGGCCGAGCAGGGTGCCGCTCGGCGCTATGAACGGATCAAACATGAAAAAAGCCTCACATCAAGCTGTCGACGCAACCGGGACTGTGCAGTTCCAAGTGCCGGGTGGGGCACTACGCCGCGCAGCAACATGATCGGCCGACCGCCGTCTTCTGCTTGGTGTAGACCATCTTCCTCTGCCTCTCGTCGGTGGCCCGAATCGGACCCGCGACGTCATGATGACCCAGCCATTTCGCCACCGCGACCACATTTACGACGTACCCGGTCAGCGGGCGCCGAAGAGTTCCAGCAGGTCGGCCTTGCCGAACATGCGTGCAGTGTCCAGCGCGGAGGGTGTTCCGGCCGCCGGGTCGGCTCCTGCGGCGAGCAGCGCCTCGATCACCGCGCCCTCGCCCTTGAAGACGGCTCCGGCGAGAGGGGTCTGCCCGCGGTCGTTGGCCCGGTCCGGGTCGGCACCCCGGGCAACGAGGGCGGTGACCGCGGTGGCGTGGCCGTGATACGCGGCGAGCATCAGCAGCGAATCGCCCCGGTCATTGGTGAGGTTCGCGGGAACACCCGCGTCGACGTACGCGGCGAGCGCGTCGCTCTCACCGCGGCGGGCCAGGTCGAAGACCTTGGTCGCCAGCTCGACCACCTCGGGATCGGGGGTTTCGCTCATCGCACGGACCGCCTTCCATTAATCGGTTTCACCACTGTTGACCTGCGGGGGCGTACGCCATGGGGGCCGCACGAGTGAATCGACAGGGTACTGCTCAACCGCACCCATGCCCCGGCCCGCCCACCGCGACGGATCACGTCCGAGGGTGGCGGAACAGTGCGCGACGCCGAATGTTCCGCCTCCCCGGCGTCCCACCGGCACCCTTCCCGCGCCCCCCGTCGGCCACTCAAGTGAAAATACCGACTTTTCACTCGAATGCAGCTTTTATCGTATAGATACTTCCGGTGAACCTGGAAGGACTCATGGTGACTGTCCCCCCAACCAGGAGAACCTCTCATGATCCTGTCCATGTCAGGCGTAGTCATCCTCGGCGTCATCGTCTTCCTGTTCTTCAGGAAGGACGGCCTCAAGGCATCGCACGCCCTCGTCACCGCTCTGTTCGGCTTCTATCTGGCAGGCACCGCCATCGCACCGAGTATCACCGCGGGCGGCGCGAGTCTCGCCGGCCTCTTGGGCGGGATCAAATTCTGACCCTCCGTGACCACTCCCACCCCTTCAGGAGACCGACGTGGCCCGGCGACCACTCCCCCGCATTCTGAGCAGCGGCACCGCATCGATCACTCGCAGCCGCGAGTTCGCGCGCACGGCCGCCGACAATGCCACGGACGTCCTCCATCCGCTGATCATGATCACCCGTGGTCTGCGGCTGCTGGCCGGAGCCGGACGACAGAAGTGGGCCGCGACGCCCAAGGACAAGCGTGGCCCGGTGCTCTGCTCCGTCGCGGCCTGCGTCATGGTGGTCGCGCTCCTCCCTTACGGGTCCGTGCTCGCCCTGGTCACGGTGATGGGCGCCGCCGCATGGAAAGGGCGGGAGCGGACCCCTGTGAAGACCGGCCCCGACAAAGCGGAGACCGGACGGCTGCGGTCCCTGTACGAGGCGCTCGTGCCATACCTCTCCGTGGCCGACGACCCCACTCCGCTGTTCGCCCACGGCGGCGACTGGGACAAGGCCTTCAGCGACTACGCATTCGACGGCGACGGGCGCCTGACGCGTCTTCAGGTGACGTACCCCGCCTACTTCACCGACAGCGAGGCCGATTCCCGCGCCCGGATCGAGCAGTTGCTGCACGCGAAGTCGGGCCGCGGCCGCGAGTACCACTTCTCCTGGGACGAGGAGGGCAACCGGCTCGTCATGAGCGTGCTCGACGCCCTGCCCACCTCGATCGGCGCCCAGCGCTTCGTCACCGCACCGGGGGAGACGGTGCTCGGTTTCACCGATGCCGACGCGGTGCAGCGCACCGTTCCCGTGAGCGACGGCGACACGACCCGCGACGCCCCTCCCGTCGTCTGGCGGACCGGCGCCCGCTCCACCGAACCGCATCTGCTGGCCGTCGGGCAGCCCGGCAGCGGCACCACCACGCTGATGCGCTCCATCGCCCTGCAGGCGCTCCAGCACGGCGACATCCTGATCATCGAAGGGAGCGGCACCGGCGAGTACGCCTGCCTGACCGGGCGCGACGGCGTACTGGCCGTCGAGTGCGACCTGGCCGGCGCGCTGGCGACGCTGGAGTGGGCGGCCCACGAGACGGAGCGGCGGCTGATCGCGGCGAACCGGGCCCGGCAGTCCGGCCACCCCGCCCCCGACGACACCAAGCGCCCGCTCTGGGTGCTGCTCGACCGGCCCAGCGTCCTCGGGCACCTGGCGGCCGCCGACGGCAGGCCCGATCCCCAGGAACTGCTCCAGGTGCCGCTGCGGCACGGCAGGGCGGCCAACGTCACCGTGGTCGTCACCGAGCAGTTCGACAGCCTGGACACCCTCGGCGAGACCCTCAGGACCCACACCCGGGCCCGGGTCGTGCTCGGCCACTGCTCCCGCGACCAGGTCGAGTCGGTGCTCGGCAAGGAACCGCACACCACCCCGACGCCGAACGTCCCGCCCGGCCGGGGGTACGCACGGCTGGGCACCGGTCCCGTGCTGCGGCTCCAGGTTCCGGCCACGCCCGATCCGTACGACGAGGCGACCAGCGAGGCCCAGCGGCAGGCGGTCCTCGGTCTGCTCCCCGAACGGCAGGCGCCGGCCGAGGCCGCGGTCCCGGCCGAGGAGGCCGAGGAGCCCGGTCCCGTCGAGCCGAGCGTCCCGGAGCCGGTGATGCCGCACCCGCTGACCGCGGCCGTGGCCGCAGAGGCCATGCGGGTCGGCGACTGAACGGATCGGCCCAGGACGGTGCGGGGCCGACGAACCGTCCGGACCGCCCGGCCCGCCGGCCGCGCACCGTCGTCCGGTCAGGCGACGAAGGTGCGCGGCGCCTCCACCCCCGCACCCGCCCCCGAACCCACCAGCTGCGCCGCCGCCGCGAGCCGCACCGCCGCCTCGTCCGCGACCGGCCCCCCGACTGTGAACGGCAGCCGTACGTACCCCTCGAAGGCTCCGTCGACACCGAACCGGGGACCGGAGGGAACGCGTACACCGACCCGCTCCCCCGCCACCGCGAGCCGGGAGCCCGAGAGGCCGCCGGTACGTACCCAGAGCGTCAGCCCCCCGCGCGGAACCGAGAACTCCCAGTCCGGCAGCTCCCGGCGGAGCGCGGCGACGAGCGAGTCCCGGTTCTCCCGCGCCTGTTCACGACGGACCTGCACGGCCTGCTCCCAGCCACCGGTGCGCATCAGCCAGTTGACGGCGAGCTGCTCCAGGACGGGCGTGCCCATGTCGGCGTAGGCGCGGGCGGCGACCAGGCTGCGGATCACGTCCGGGGCGGCACGCACCCAGCCGATGCGCATACCCGCCCAGAAGGCCTTGCTCGCCGATCCGACGGTGAGCACGGTGGAGCCCGCCGGATCGAAGGCGCAGACCCGGCGCGGCATCCGCACATCGTCGTCGAGGTACAGCTCGTTCATGGTCTCGTCGACGACGAGGACCGTGCCGGCGGAGCGGGCGGCGTCCACCAGGTCGCGCCGCCGGTCCTCGTCGGCCAGCGCACCGGTGGGGTTGTGGAAGTCGGCGACGACGTAGGCGAGCCGCGGCGCCGCGTCCCGCAGCACCTGCCGCCACCGGTTCATGTCCCAGCCGCCGAGCCCTTCCTCCATCGCCACCGGCACCAGCCGGGCACCCGCCTCCCGCATCAGCTGCAGGATGTTGGCGTAGCTCGGGGACTCCACCGCGATCCGTTCGCCGCGGCCCGCGAAGAGGTGACAGATCGCGTCGATCGCGCCCATAGCGCCGGTGGTGACCATGATCTGTTCGGGCATGGTCGGGATGCCGCGCTCGGAGTAGCGGTCGGCGATCATCTGCCGCAGCGCGGGCAGTCCGGCCGGGTAGTCGCCGTGGGTGTGGGCGTACGGTGTCAGTTCCTCCAGGGCGCCCTGGACCGCCCGGGTCAGCCACGGTTCGGGGGCGGGCAGCGAGGCGCAGCCCAGGTCGATCACCGAACCGAGCGATTCCGGCGGAAGGGGTTCCAGGCCACGTGCGGGCAGCGGGTTGCCCGCGGGTACGGCCGTCCAGCTGCCGGCGCCGCGGCGGGACTCCAGGAACCCCTCGGTCCGCAGCGCCTCGTACGCGGCGGCGACGGTGGTGCGGCTGACGGACAGGGCGAGCGCCAGTTCACGCTCCGCGGGGAGCCGGGCGGCCACCGGCACCCGGCCTTCGAGGACGAGTAGCCGGACCCCGTCGGCCAGCGCACGATAGGCGGGCGGCCTGCGCGCACCCGGTCCGGCGGGCCGGGGCTGCTGGGCCCGGAGCTGCCGGGCGAGCTGTGCCGCACCCACTGCCGAAGTCCACTGCGCCATCGAAATCAGTCCACCTTCCTCGGATTGGCCCTAGTTGGCGGCCAATCCCCTGCCACAGAGTGACATGCGGCAGTCCACCACCACCACTCCAGGGGGGCACCATCTTGTCCATCACCCCCGTCCCTCGCGGGGCGCACCTCACCCGAAGGCTGATTCAGCTGTACGTCGGTCTCGCGCTGTACGGAGCGAGTTCGGCGCTCCTGGTCCGTGCCGGTCTCGGCCTCGAACCATGGGGAGTGCTGCATCAGGGGCTCGCGGAGCGCACCGGGCTGTCCATCGGGGTCGTCTCGATCATCGTCGGCGCCGCCGTCCTGCTGCTGTGGATACCCATCAGGCAGCGTCCGGGGCTCGGCACCGTCTCCAATGTCTTCGCCATCGGCATCGCCATGGACGGCACGCTGGCGCTCGTGCCCGACGTGCACGGTCTCGCCGCGGAGATCGCCGTGATGGTGGCGGGGGTCGTGGTCAACGGTGTCGCGACGGGGCTGTACATCGCGGCGCGGTTCGGCCCGGGACCGCGCGACGGACTCATGACCGGTCTGCATCTGCGTACCGGCCGCTCCATCCGGCTGGTCCGCACCCTGATCGAGGTGGCGGTCGTGGCGACCGGCTTCGTGCTCGGCGGCTCACTCGGCGCGGGCACGGTCCTCTACGCCCTGGCCATCGGCCCGCTCGCCCAGTTCTTCCTGCGCTTCTTCGCGATCGACGGCGAACCGGCCGGGGAGACCGCCGCCGGAGCCGCCGACGAGGCGGCCGTCGCACCCGCGCCGGACAATGGGAACACCACCGCCACCGCACCGACACCGGAGCAGGCGATACTGCCGAAGTGACCTCCGTACGCCACCCCTATCTGGACCATCCCGCGACGATCCCCTTCGCCCACCGAGGCGGCGCCGCCGACGGGATCGAGAACACGACGGCCGCGTTCCGCCGGGCCGCCGACGCCGGATACCGCTACTTCGAGACCGATGTGCACACCACGGCGGACGGCCGTCTGGTGGCCTTCCACGACGCCACCCTGGACCGGGTGACGGACGCCCGGGGCCGGATAGCCGAGCTGCCGTGGAGCGAGGTGCGGCGGGCCAGGGTGGCGGGCCGGGAGCCGCTGCCGCTGTTCGAGGAGCTGCTGGAGACATTCCCGGAAGCCCGCTGGAACGTCGACATCAAGGCCGGGCCGGCCCTGGTCCCGCTGGTCGACCTGATCCGCCGGACGAACGCCTGGGACCGGGTCTGCGTCGGCTCGTTCTCGGAGGCCAGGGTCGCCCGGGCCCACCGTCTCGCGGGGCCCCGGCTCGCCACCTCCTACGGCGTCAGCGGCGTGCTGGGCCTGCGGCTGCGCTCGTTCGGCGTTCCGGCGGCGCTGCGAGCCGGTGCCGTGTGCGCGCAGGTACCGGAGAGCCAGAACGGCGTCCGGGTGGTCGATCGCCGCTTCGTGCGCGAGGCGCACGCACGGGGACTCCAGGTGCACGTCTGGACGGTGAACGAACCCGAGCGGATGGCGGCGCTCCTCGACCTCGGCGTGGATGGCATCATGACCGATCACATCGAGACGCTGCGTACGGTGCTGAGCGAGCGCGGGGCCTGGGCCTGACGCCGGTCGTGCGAGGTCTCCACGGGGAGAGACGAGGGGGAGCGCTTTGAGCGCCGAGACCGCGGACACCGCCGAGCCGACGGAGCTCATGACGGGTTCCGCAGACGCCGCGAGCCGCAGACGTGAACAGCGCGGCTGGTATTTCTACGATTTCGCCTGCTCCGTCTACTCGACCAGTGTCCTGACGGTGTTCCTCGGCCCCTATCTCACGTCGGTCGCCAAGGCGGCCGCCGACGCCGACGGTTTCGTGCACCCGCTGGGCATACCGGTGCGCGCCGGGTCGCTCTTCGCCTACGCGGTCTCCGTGTCGGTGGTGGTCGCGGTGCTCGTGATGCCGGTCGTGGGCGCCGCGGCGGACCGTACGGGGCGGAAGAAGCCGCTGCTCGCGGCCGCCGCCTATGTGGGGGCCGCCGCCACCACCGGCATGTTCTTCCTGGACGGTCACCGATATCTGCTGGGCGCGTTCCTGCTGATCGCGGCGAACGCCTCGATCTCGGTGTCGATGGTGCTCTACAACGCCTATCTGCCGCAGATCGCCGAACCGGAGGAGCGGGACGCGGTCTCCTCGCGCGGCTGGGCGTTCGGATACACCTCGGGCGCGTTCGTCCTCGTCCTGAACCTGGTGCTGTACACGGGCCACGACTCCTTCGGCCTCTCCGAGTCCGACGCGGTGCGGATCTGTCTCGCGTCGGCCGGCGTCTGGTGGGGCGCCTTCACGCTCGTACCGCTGCGCCGGCTGCGCGACCGGCGGGTGACGCCGGGCGGCGAAGGGGCGGTCGGTTCGGGGTGGCGGCAGCTGATGAACACCCTGCGCGACATGCGCCGCCATCCGCTGACGCTCTCCTTCCTGCTGGCGTACCTCGTCTACAACGACGGCGTGCAGACGGTGATCTCCCAGGCCTCGGTGTACGGCTCCGAGGAGCTGGGCCTGGACCAGACGACGCTCATCACGGCCGTGCTGCTCGTGCAGGTGCTCGCGGTGGCCGGAGCGCTGGGGATGGGCCGGTTGGCACGGGTGTACGGCGCGAAGCGCACGATTCTCGGCTCGCTCGTCGTCTGGACGCTGATCCTCGTCGCCGGATATTTCCTGCCCGCCGACGCGCCGGTCTTCTTCTATGTGCTGGCCTCGGCGATCGGCCTGGTGCTCGGCGGCAGCCAGGCGCTTTCCCGCTCGCTGTTCTCCCATCTGGTGCCGCGCGGCAAGGAGGCCGAGTACTTCTCCGCGTACGAGATGAGCGACCGCGGACTGAGCTGGCTGGGGCCACTGGTGTTCGGGCTCGCGTATCAGCTGACCGGGAGCTACCGGGATGCGATCATCTCGTTGGTGATCTTCTTCTTGGTCGGTTCCGTACTGCTCGCGAGGGTGCCGATCCGGCGGGCCGTGGCAGCCGCGGGCAATCCCGTACCCGAACGGATTTAGACGTTGAAGTGAAAGGCCGGTAGTGTACGCCTTTGGCCTGCCCGGAGGACCGTTACTGCGAGTGGAAGAAGCCAAACCGTTGGGTGACAACTTCTGCCAGATGTGACAAACCGGGCATTGGCGGGTACTTGAACCCTGGGAAACCTGAATAAGCAGCGGCACGACGGGCGACGCATGACCGGCAACGGGAATCTTTACCGCCGACCGGACGTTGACCGGATGACGACGACAGCGACACCTGTCCTGTGGGCGACAAGCCCGGGAGGCACGATTCATGAGTGAGCGAGCTCTCCGCGGCACGCGACTCGTGGTTACCAGCTACGAGACGGACCGCGGCATCGATCTGGCCCCGCGCCAGGCGGTGGAGTACGCATGCCAGAACGGACATCGATTTGAGATGCCGTTCTCGGTAGAGGCGGAAATTCCGCCGGAGTGGGAGTGCAAGGCGTGCGGCGCCATGGCACTCCTGGTGGACGGGGATGGCCCCGAGGAGAAGAAGGGCAAGCCTGCGCGTACGCACTGGGACATGCTCATGGAACGGCGCACACGCGAGGAGCTGGAGGAGGTGCTGGCCGAGAGGCTGGCGGTTCTGCGCTCCGGAGCCATGAACATCGCCGTGCATCCGCGGGACAGCAGGAAGTCTGCCTGACCGCCTGACACCGCCGTACGACGGAGCCGCGGGCTGTGACACACCGAGTGTGTGTC
>NZ_JBHVFF010000050.1:0-35852 GCF_042801895.1 Streptomyces sp. NPDC057543
GGCTTCCGTCGTTGCCCCGGCCCCCCGTCCCCACAGGTAACCGGCGCATCCGGGGCCGCGCTCCGCTCAGACGCGGGCCCCGGAGGCTCCATGGGTCAGACGCGGGTCAGCTCGCGCTCACCCTCGGCGTCGCCGCCGCGTCCGTCACCGCCGAGTCCGCCGGCGCCGCCCTCGGACGTCTCGCCGAGCTGCTTGCGCAGCCCCTCGCCCTCCACGTCCACGTTCGGCAGGATCCGGTCCAGCCAGCGCGGCAGCCACCAGGCACGCTTGCCGAGCAGGGCGAGGACCGCGGGCACGATCGCCATGCGGACCACGAACGCGTCGAAGAAGACGGCGATGGCGAGCGAGAAGCCGATCATCTTGACCATCTGCTCGCTGGAGCCGATGAAGCCGGCGAAGACCGCCATCATGATCACGGCCGCGGCCGTGACGACCCGGGCGCCGTGCCGGAAGCCGGTGACGATCGCCTGGCCGGGCTTCTCCCCGTGGACGTACGCCTCCCTCATCCGGGTCACGAGGAAGACCTCGTAGTCCATGGCCAGACCGAAGACCACGCCCACCATGAAGATCGGCATCATGGACATGATCGGGCCGGTCTGTTCCACGCCGAAGAGCGAGCCGAGCCAGCCCCACTGGAAGACCGCGACGACCGCGCCCAGGGCCGCGACGACCGAGAGCAGGAAGCCGAGGGCCGCCTTCAGGGGCACCAGCACCGACCGGAAGACCAGCATCAGCAGCAGGAAGGCGAGGCCGACGACGAGCGCCAGGTACGGCAGCAGCGCGTCGTTCATCTTCTGTGAGAAGTCGATGTTCATCGCGGTGGAGCCCGTGACCAGAACCTCGGCGCCCGTGCCGGACTTGATGTCCTTGCCCGTGTCACGGATCGCGTGGACGACGTTCTCGGTCTCGGTGGAGCTCGGCCGGTCCTTCGGGACGACGGTGATCATCGCGGTGTCGCCGGCCTTGTTGAACTGGGCCGGGGAGACGGCGACGACGCCCGGGATGCCGGAGATCTCGTCGGAGACCTGCTTGGCCGCGGTCTTGCCGTCGGAGCTGTTCGCGGTGTCGACGACGACCATCAGCGGCCCGTTGAAGCCGGGGCCGAAGCCGTCGGAGAGCAGGTCGTAGGCGCGCCGCTGAGTGGTGCTGGTGGGCTGGGAGCCGTCGTCCGGCAGGCCCATCTCCAGGGAGGCGGCCGGTACGGCGATGACACCGAGGCCGATGACACCGGCCAGCAGCACCCAGACCGGCTTGCGCAGCACGAACCGCGCCCAGCGGGTGCCCATGTTCGGCTTCGGCTCGGGCCGGCTCTCCGCCCCGGACCCGCTCTCCGCCCCGGCGGCCTTGCGCGCCTTGCGTCCCATGACCCGCTTGCCCGCGAAGCCCATCATGGCCGGGACCAGGGTGAGCGCGATGAGGACGGCGATCGCGACCGTGCCGGCCGCGGCGAAGCCCATCTTCGACAGCATCGGGATGTTCACGACGGCGAGGCCGACCAGCGCGATCACGACGGTGAGACCGGCGAAGACGACCGCGGAACCGGCCGTGCCGACGGCCCGTCCGGCCGCCTCCTCGCGCTCCCGGCCCTCGGCCAGCTCGGCACGGTAGCGGGAGACGATGAACAGCGCGTAGTCGATGCCGACCGCGAGGCCGATCATCATCGCGAGGGTGGAGGTGGTGGAGCCCAGGTCGAGCACGTTCGCCAGGGCCGTGATCGTCGAGACTCCGATGCCGACCCCGATCAGAGCGGTGAGCAGCGGCAGTCCGGCGGCGATCAGCGAGCCGAACGTGATGACGAGCACCACCGCGGCGATCGCGACGCCGATGATCTCGGTGGCCCCGGTCTCCGGCATCACCTGGAGCGCGTCACCGCCGATCTCCACGGTCATCCCGCTCTTCTGCGCCGCGTGGCCAGCGTCCTCCAGAGCGGTGCGGGTCGCGTCGGTCAGCTCCATCGAGTTGACCTTGTAGGACACGGAGACGTACGCCGTGGAGCCGTTCTTGCTGACGGCGCCCGCGGTGTACGGGTCGGTGACGGAGGCGACCTGGTCCGAGCCGGACTTCAGCGCGTCGGCGAGCCTGTTCACCTCGGCCTTGTTCGCCGGGTCCGTCATCTTCTGGTCGTCGGGGGCCTTGAAGACGACCCGCGCGGTCGCGCCGTCGGCGCTGGCGTCGGGGAAGCGCTG
The DNA here is from genome assembly GCF_042801895.1 of Streptomyces sp. NPDC057543. Taxonomy (NCBI): domain Bacteria; kingdom Bacillati; phylum Actinomycetota; class Actinomycetes; order Kitasatosporales; family Streptomycetaceae; genus Streptomyces; species Streptomyces sp. NPDC057543. The sequence continues at coordinate 2,187 of NZ_JBHVFF010000050.1, forward strand.
TTCCAGCAGGTCGAAGGCCCGCTGAGCCTCCGTACCCGGGATCGAGAAGGAACTGGAGGTGGCGGTGGACGCGGAAGCCGCGCCGAATCCGGCGAGTGCCAGCAGTGCCACCCAGATCAGGGCGACATAGCGGCGGCGCCGGAAGGCGAGCCGTCCGAGCTTGTAGAGGAATGTGGCCACGGAGTCGTACTCCCGGTCAGGTCGTGTGAGTGGAAATGGGCGTGAGGAACCAGCCCGACGACGAGAGCGGCGTGTCAGGTGGGGCTTGGGGAGAGGGCCGTACGAAGGGGACGGGTCGCGCTGAACGGACCTGTCGCGCGAAGGGGTCAGACTCCGAGAGCGGGGAGAATCACGGAGTCGACGTAATCGGTGAGGAACGCCTGGTCGACGACGCGGTCCTCGACCAGCTGCCGGGCGGTGAAGGCACCGACCAGCATGTGCGGTACGTATTTCAGCGCCGGATTGTCCGGACGCAGTTCACCCCGGTCCACGGCTCGGCGCAGCAGCGTGTCGAGGCCGGTCATCTCCGGCTCGACCAGCAGCTCGCGCAGGGCCTGGAGCAGATCGGGATTGTCGTGGACGGCATGGCTCAGGCCCCGCATCAGCGCGGAGTTCTTCTCCATCTGGCAGTCGTCGCTGCGGCTCAGTGCGGCGTGGAAGTCGCCGCGCAGAGAGCCGGTGTCGATCTCCGCGAGGGACACCGGCTTGTCGTGCCGCAGGGCCGTGACGACCAGCTCGGGCTTGCTCCCCCACTGGCGGTAGAGGGTGGCCTTGCTGGAACGGGTACGGGCGGCGACGGCGTCCATGGTCAGGGCGTCGTAGCCGACTTCGCGGAGCAGGTCGAGCACGGCAGCGTACAGCTCGCTCTCGCGCTCGGGCGTGAGCCGGGTGCGCGCCATGGGTCGACCTCCCGTTCCCGTTTCTCGTTCTCGTACATCAGTCGATGGAACGAAACTGTTTCGTACACATCGACGGTACCCCGCCCGTCCAGCGAAACGAAATCGTTTCGCTTGTGTTCCGCACCACAAGTTGCCGGGGCCCCCGCGCGCGGAAAGCATTGAAGAGTGAGTGACGACGTCGCGTATCTCCGATTCCCGCACCTCCACGACGATCTGCTCTGCTTCGCCGCCGAGGACGACCTCTGGGTCGCCCCCCTCGCGCCGGAGGGGCAGCGGCCGGGCCGCGCGTGGCGGCTGACCGTCGACCGGACCAGAGTCAGCCACCCGCGCTTCTCCCCCGACGGGAGCCGTATCGCCTACACGACCTGGCGCAGCCTCGACCCCGAGATCCATCTCGCACCGGTCGAGGGGGGCCCGGCGAGGCGGCTCACCTACTGGGGGTCCACGGACGCCCGCGTCTGCGGCTGGACGCCCGATCCCGGGGACGCCGCCCAGATCCTCGCCGTGTCCTCGCACAACCAGCCGTTCTCACACACCTCCTGGGCCTACACCCTCCCCACGGACGGCAGCCCCGGCGGCAAGCTGCCCTGGGGGCCGGTCTCCGACATCGCGGTCGCCGACATCGACGGCGAGCGCCGCACCCTGCTGCTCACCGGCAAGCCGCCGCACGAACCGGCCTCCTGGAAGCGGTACCGGGGCGGGGCGATGGGACGGCTGTGGCTGCACGGCAAGCGGCTGCTCCCGGACATCGGCGGGCACCTCGACTCGCCCATGTTCGTCGGCGACCGGATCGCGTTCCTCTCCGACCACGAAGGCGTCGGCAATCTGTACTCCTGCCGGCCCGACGGCACGGATCTGCGCCGCCACACGGACCACGACGCCTTCTACGCCCGGCATGCCTCCAGCGACGGCCGCCGGGTCGTCTACCAGTGCGCGGGCGACGTGTGGCTGGTGGACGACCTGGCGTCGCCGGACGCGGCGCCGCGGAAACTGGAGGTACGGCTCGGCGGGCCGCGCGTCGGACGGCGTACGCACCAGGTGCCGGCCGCCAGCAACATCGACGCGCTGTCCGTGGACGAGACGGGCCGGGCCAGCGCCGTGTCCGTACGCGGCAGCCTGTACTGGCTCACGCACCGCGACGGCCCCGCCCGGACGATCGCCGACAACCCGGGGGTCCGGGTCCGGCTGCCCGAGATGCTCGGCAGCGGCGGCCAGGTCGCCTACGTCACGGACGCCGACGGCGAGGACGCGATCGAGATCGCCTACCTGCCGCGCGCCAGCGGCGACCGTGCGCCGCGCCGGCTGGCCTCCGGACAGATCGGCCGGGTCCACGAACTGGTCTCCGACCCGGACGGCGAACGCCTGGCGATCGCGACGAACGACGGGCGGCTGCTGCTCCTGGACACGGACGAGGAGACGTCCACGGGGGAGCCGGTGGAACTGATCCGCTCCATCAACGGCCCGGTCCGCGACATGGCGTTCTCGCCGGACGGCGCCTGGCTGACCTGGGCGCACCCCGGGATCGGTCGTTCGCTGCGCCAGATCAAACTGGCCCGCATCCTCGGGACGGGGTCGCCGGTGATCGTCGACGTCACCAACGGCCGCTTCGAGGACGAGAATCCGGTCTTCACCGGCGACGGACGCTACCTCGCCTTCCTTTCCTGGCGCGGTTTCGACCCGGTGTACGACGTCCACACCGGGGACCTCTCCTTCCCGCTGGGCTGCCGCCCGTACCTGGTGCCGCTCTCCTCGGCGACGCCCTCCCCGTTCGCCCTGTCGCCGGAGGGACGCCCGGCGGCGGGCGGTCTCGACCCGGCCGACGACGTACCCGAGGCGGGTACGGGAGAGGGACCGTCGACGGTCACGGTCGAGTTCGAAGGGCTGGAGAACCGGGTGACGCCGTTCCCGGTCTCGGCATCGAAGTACTCGGCCCTTCATCCGGTGAGCGGCGGCGGGCTCGTCTGGCTGCGCTGGCCGATCTCCGGCGCGCTCGGTGAAACGTTCGCGAACCCGGCGGACATGTCGGGCCGCCCCACCCTCGAACACTTCAACATCTCCAAGGCCAGGAAGACCGAACTCGTCGGCCACCTCGACTGGTTCGCGGTCAGCGGCGACGCGACGCGGCTGGTCGTCATGGACGAGGGCGAGCTGCGCGCCGTCCCCGCCACCGAGATCGGCGACAGCGACTCGACGGTCTACCTCGACCTGCGCCGCATCCTGCACGAGGTCGACCCGGCGGCGGAGTGGCGCCAGGCCTACGCGGAGGGCGGCCGCATCATCCGCTCGTACTTCTGGGACCCGGACATGTGCGGCATCGACTGGGACGGCGTGCTCGACCAGTACCGCCCGCTGGTCGAACGGGTCGCCTCCCCCGACGAGTTCGCCGATCTGATGCGTGAGGTCCTGGGCGAACTGGGCACCTCGCACGCGTACGTCGCACCGGCCCGCCGCAACGAGGGACCGCCGCACTACCAGCGGGCGATCGGGCTGCTCGGCGCGAACCTGGTGTGCCGGGACGGGGACTGGACGATCCGGCGCATCCTGCCCGGTGACTCCTCCGACTCCAAGGCCCGTTCCCCGCTGGCCGGTACGGGCATCCGGGAGGGCGCGGTCCTCACCCATGTCGACGGCCGCCCCGTCGACCCGGTGGCGGGCCCGTACCCCCTTCTCTCCGCGGCGGGCGGCACCACCGTGGAACTCACCTTCCGCCCACCCGAAGGGGAGGGCCCCTCCCGCCGCGTCGCGATCATCCCCCTGGTCGACGAACGCCCCCTGCGCTACCAGGACTGGGTGGCCAAACGCCGGGAGGTCGTGAGGGAGTTGAGCGGCGGCAAGTGCGGGTACCTGCACATCCCCGACATGGGCGGCTCCGGCTGGGCACAGTTCAACCGCGACCTGCGCATGGAGGTCTCCCGCCCGGCGCTGATCGTCGACGTACGCGGCAACGCGGGCGGCCACATCAGCGAGTTGGTGGTCGAGAAGCTCACCCGCACGATCCTCGGCTGGGACCTGACCCGCAACGCCCAGCCGGTCAGTTACGCCTCCAACGCGCCCCGGGGCCCGGTGGTCGCCCTGGCCGACGAGGCGACGTCCTCCGACGGTGACATGATCACCGCCGTGTTCCGGCTGCTGAAGCTGGGCCCGGTGGTGGGCCAGCGGACGTGGGGCGGCGTGGTCGGCATGACCGGCCGGCACCGGCTGGGCGACGGCACGGTGATCACGGTGCCGATGAACGCGGCCTGGTTCGACACGTACGGCTGGTCGGTCGAGAACTACGGCGTCGAACCGGACCTGGAGGCCCTGCGCACCCCGCTCGACTGGGCCGAGGGCCGGTACGCGGTACTCGACGACGCGGTGCGGGTGGCCCTGGACCTGCTGGCCGCGCACCCGGCGGCGACCCCGCCGACGTACGACGCGGTCCCGGACCGACGGCGTCCGCCCCTGCCGCCGCGGTACCCCGCAGCGCGATCCTGAGCCGGGTGGGCAGCGACCTCACCGACGCCGAGGTCGATGCCTGTCTCCGGGGCCTCTCCCGCCTCCTCGGTATCATGGGCGGCGACGAGATCGACCGAGCCGGGTCTCGCGCCTGCATAAGCTGGATGATGCAGCGACCGCGGAAAGCGGGCCGATGCCCCGGAGGAGGAGTGGCGCGCCACCCTCACGGGGATACGCGAGGAGCTGATTCCGCGAGGCCGGGGCGCAGACAGGCGACAATCGTCTGCGCGTTCTTCCCCACCCGTACCATCCCGGCCCGACTCATCGCCCGGATGTGGCCTCTCTCGGCAGGAGCAACGAGTGCACCAGCTCACGTACGACGACATCAAAGCCGCTACCGACCGGATCGCCGGGCACATCCGCCCGGTCACCGTCGCCCCCGTTGCCCCGGGAACGATCCGCACGGCTCACCGCGGTCTCCTCGACGACGGGCCCGAGAAGCCCTACGAGGTCTGGTTCGCGCTGGAGTTCATGCAGTACACCGGCTCCTTCAAGGCGCGCGGCGCGCAGAACTTCATCCAGGCCCACCGCGAGGCAGGCACCCTGCCGAGCGCGGGGGTGACCATCGCCTCCGGCGGCAATGCCGGGCTGGCCTGCGCGTGGGCCGCCCAGCAGCAGGGCGTGCCGGCCACGGTGTTCGTGCCGACCGCCGCCCCGGCGGTGAAGGTGGCCAAGCTCCGCGGCTTCGGGGCGGACGTGCGGGTGGTCGGCGCGGAGTACGCCGAAGCCCTCGAAGCGTGCGAGGAGTTCGCCGCCGCGTCCGGTGCCCTCGCCGCACACGCCTACGACCACGCGCTGATCGCCGCCGGGGCCGGCACCCTGCTGGAGGAGATCCACGCCCGAATCCCCGGCCTGGACACCGTGGTGGTCTCGGTCGGCGGCGGCGGCCTGTTCGCCGGCGTCGCCACCGCCGCCCGGCACCACGGAATCCGCACGGTCGCCGTCGAGCCGGAGAACTGCCGGGCGCTGAACGCCGCCATCGAGGCCGGTCGCCCGGTCGACGTCCCCGTCGACTCGATCGCCATCGACGCCCTCGGCGCCCGACGCGCCACCGCCTTGGCCCTGCACGCCGCCCGCCGGGACGACGTCCGCTCCGTCCTGGTACCGGACGACGAAATCGTCCGCGCCCGCCAGGAGTTGTGGGACGACCGCCGCGTCGCCGTCGAGCACGCTGCCGCCACCGCACTGGCCGCGCTCACCGCTGCGGACCTTCCGAACGGGCCGACGGCGCCGTGTCACGGATACCGGCCGCGCGAGGGCGAGCGAGTCGCCGTGGTGCTGTGCGGGGCGAACACCGACCCGAGCGATCTGGTGCACCCGGCCGAGAACTGAGATCCGGTGGCCGGCCGGGACTTGCCGCCCTGGCCGGCGGCCCCGCCGAAAGCCCCGGTCCACGCCACGCGAAAGGGGCGCACCCGGAGACCCGGGCACGCCCCTCACAGGCAACGCGCAGTGTCGCGAATCGCGTCAGCGGTCGAAGCGCTCGCGGGTGTCGTCCGCAGCGCCCTGGGCCCTGTCACGGCCCTGCTGCGACGTCTTCGAGGCTCGCTGCGACGCGCCCTGCGCCCGCTCCCGGCCCTCGCCGCGGGCCTCGCGGCCCGTGCCCTTGCCCTCGTTCGTCTTCTTCTTCGCCTGGTCGGCGAGCTCCTGCGCCTTGTCCTTGAACTGGTCTGCGATACCCATGCTGTTACTCCTAGTTGGTGCGTGGGGACGGCCCGTAAGGGCCTCGACCAGAGTTACACGCCCCGGCATTCATCGCATTTCGATCACTTACGCTGCGTACGCACCGCCCGCGCGTCCCGGTCCGCCGCGCCTCCCGCGCCCATGAGCCCCTTGCTCACGCCCTCCAGCCGGGGACCGAACCGTCGCATCTCCCGCTGCCCGACAACCCCGATCACCGCGGGGAGGTAGCCCCGTACGGACTGCATCCCGCGCAGCCACCACTGCGCGTACACATGCGCGGAGCGCCGTTCGATACCGGCCACGATCCGGTCGACCGCCGGGCCCAGCGGGTACGTACGATTCGACGGCCAGGGCAGCCGCTGCCGCAGTTCCCGCATGACGTCGTCCTGGTCGGCGCCCCGCACCATGTCGGTGTCGGTCCAGGACAGATAGCCGACCCCGACCTTCACCCCGCGGTAGCCGACCTCGGCCCGCAGGCTGTGCGCGAACGCCTCGACCCCCGACTTGGACGCGCAGTACGCGGTCATCATCGGCGCGGGCGTTATCGCGGCGAGCGAGGCGATCTGGAGGAAGTAGCCCCGGCTCTCCATGAGGACCGGCAGGAACGCCCGGCCCGTCACCGCACCGCCGATCAGATTGACCTCGATGACCCGCCGCCACGCGTCCGGGTCCGAGTCGATGAACGGGCCGCCCGACGCGACTCCGGCGTTGGCGACGACGACGTCGACCTTCCCGAACCGCTCCTTGACCTCCTCGGCGACGCGGGCCATCGCCTCGTGGTCGGTGACGTCCGCGAACCAGTGGTCGCTCTCGGAATGCAGCCGCTCGGACACCTTCTTCAGCTCGTCCGGCTCCAGGCCGACCAGCGCGAGCTTCGCGCCGCGCGCCGAGAGCTTGCGGGCCAGCAGTTCACCCACGCCACGCGCCGCGCCCGTGACGACGACGACCTGTCCTTCGAGACTCCGCCGGTCGCTCATGCGACATCCTCCTTCTCGGCCGTACCGTCCACACCGTCCGTACCGTCCGCACCGATCGGGAGGACGTACGCGGTGACGAGCTCCCGGATCTTCGCGGTGACCGCCTCGGGCGCCTCCACCGGTGTCATGTGCCCCGTGCCCGCCAGTTCGGTGAGGCCCAGGCAGTCGGGGAGCGCCGAAGCGATGGCGCGGGCGTGCACGGGTGGCGTCAGCCGGTCCTCCGTACCCGCGATCACCGCCGTGGGCACCCGCAACTCCCTTACCCCGGCGTCCAGATCGAGGTCCGCGAGGACGTGTCCCCAGGCGACCCTGGCCACCCGCGGACACGCGTGCACGATCCGGGCGCAGGTCTCGACCCGTTCCGGGGCCGAACCCGCTCCCATCGTGCCGTACTTGAGTATCCGCCTGGAGACCGGCGTGACCGGCCCCAGCGGGGCGCGTGCCCCGAGAATCGCGCGGGTCATCCGGGTCCGGACGGCCCCGGCCCGCAACGGCACCACCAGCGACTCGGCGATCAGCCGCGAACTGCCGGTACTGCACAGCAGTACGGCCGCCGCGTGCGCCCGCAGTCCGGCCCGCCGCGCGGCCGCCATCATCGTCATGCCGCCCATGGAGTGCCCCGCGAGCACGGCCTTCTCGCCCGGCGCGAGGGTGGCGGCCAGCACCGCTTCGAGGTCGTCGGCGAGGGCGTTCGTGCTGTAGCCCTCGCGGCCGACAGCGGGCGAACGGCCGTGGCCCCGCTGGTCGTAGGCGACGACCCGGTGGTCCACCGCCAGGTCCCGGATCTGCGCGGCCCAGAAGTGGGTGTTGCAGGTCCAGCCGTGTGCGAGGACCACCGCGGGGGCGCCGTCCGGCCCGTACACCTCGACGTGGATCCGGGCGCCGTCGGCGGAGAGCGCGGTCAGTTCGCGCGCGGGGACCGGCGGGGCGTCGTCCCGCCGCACCAGCCGGCTCATCCCACGACCTCCTCGGCGACGGGCCGCCCGGCGGCAGCGGCCCGCTTCGGTATCCGCACGATCTCGTACTCCGCGAGGTCGACCGACCGCGTCGCCTTGCGGAATTCGGCGGTGGTGCCCGGCCACACCGTGGTGTTGCGGCCGTTGGCGTCCAAGTACCAGCTGGTGCAGCCGCCGGTGTTCCACACGGTGCGCTTCATCCGGTCCTGGACGCGACGGTTCCACGCGCCGACCGCCGAGGGCCGCGCGTCGAGTGCGACCCGGCCGCCCAGCACGTTCAACTGGCGCAGGTAATCAGCCATGTAGTTCAGCTGGGACTCGATCACCAGGATCATCGAGGAGTTCCCGAGCCCCGTGTTGGGGCCGATGATCGTCATCCAGTTGGGGAAGCCGGCCGCGCTCGCGCCGCGCAGCGCCTGCATGCCGCCCTTCCACGACTCGGCGAGCGTGCTGCCTTCCACGCCCACCACCCGGTCGGCGATCGGCATGTCGGTCACGTGGAAGCCGGTGCCGAAGATGATCGCGTCGACCTCGGTCTCCGTACCGTCGGAGGCGACGACCGTGGAGCCGCGCACCTCGGCGAGACCGGAAGCGACCACGTCCACGTTGGGCTGCGCGAGCGCCGGATAGTAGGCGCTGGAGAGCAGGATGCGCTTGCAGCCGATGCGGTACGAGGGGGTCAGCTTGGCCCGCAGCGCCGGGTCCTTGATGGACCGGGCCATGTTGGACTTGGCTATCTTCTCGACCAGGCCCAGCTCGTTCGGGCGCTTGGTGAAGGCGCTGACCTGCAACTCCCGTATGCCCCACAGCAGTCCGCGGCGTGCTGTGCCGGTGACGGGAAGCGTGCGATGCAGCCAGCGCTCGGCGCCGCTGATCCTGCGGTCCATGCGGGGCATGACCCAGGGCGGGGTGCGCTGGAAGAGCGTCAGGCTGGCGGCCTTCGGCTGGATCGAGGGCACGATCTGGATGGCGGAGGCGCCGGTGCCGATCACCGCGACGCGCTTGCCGGTCAGGTCGTAGTCGTGGTCCCAGCGGGCCGAGTGGAAGACCTTGCCGGGGAAGCCGTCGAGCCCTGGGATGTCCGGCGTCTTCGGGTCGGAGAGCGGCCCGGTCGCGGAGACGACGACATCGGCCGTGAACGTGGCCCCGTTGCCGGTCCCGATGACCCAGTGGAGCTCGTCGCGGTCCCAGCTCATCTTCATGACTTCATGGCCCAGCCTGATGTGCGGGCGCAGCCCGAAGGTGTCCGCGACATGCTCCAGATAGGCGCGGATGTGTTCCTGCCCGGAGAAGGTGCGGGGCCACTCGGGGTTGGGCGCGAACGAGAACGAGTAGAGGTGGGACGGTACGTCGCAGGCGCAGCCCGGATAGCTGTTGTCGCGCCACGTGCCGCCGACGGAACCGGCCCGTTCCAGGACGACGAAGTCCGTGATGCCTTCGCGGCGCAGCCGGACCGCGGCCCCGAGGCCCCCGAATCCGGATCCGATCACCGCCACTCGTACGTGCTCGTGCTGGGCCATGCTGCCGCCTCCCGCGGTACGTCACACGACTCCGCCAGCAATCACTGGCATTGTTGGGAGAGTAGAGGACCTCCGTACCGATGGGTAGGGGTCCGGCAAGGGAAAGTTACCGGCGGTACAACATAGGGTGCGGATGTGGCTGAGGGACGCGAGCACCGCGAATACCGGATGGAGGAGCTGGCCAAGGAGGCCGGCATCCCCGTACGGACCGTGCGCTTCTACCGGGAGCGCGGCCTGATCTCGCCGCCCCGCCGCGAGGGGCGCATCGCCTGGTACGACGACCACCACCTGGCCCGGCTGCGTACCATCGCCGGCCTCCTGGAGCGGGGTCACACCCTGACCGGCATCGCCGATCTCGCCCGCACCTTCGAGAGCGGCCGCGATGTCGCCGAGGTACTGGGCCTGGGCGAACCGAGCGAGGAGACACCGGTCCGCCTCACCCCCGAACAGCTCGCGGACTACTTCGAGGGCGAGGTCACCCCGGAGAATCTGGCCGCCGCCCTCGACCTTGGCTATCTGGCCACCGACGGCGACGAGATCGTCCACATCAGCCGTCGTCTGCTGGAGGTCTCGGCGCAGCTGGTACGGGAAGGGGTGCCGCTCGCCACGGTGCTCTCGGCCGGCCGCCGGGTCCGCGAACACGCGGACGCGCTCGCCGAACTCTTCGTGAGTGTCCTCGAAGCCCACAGCGACGAGAATGCCCGCGGCGACGCGCCCGAACCGCCCCAACTTCGCCCATTGGCCCGCGCGGTGGTGGATGCCGAGCTCTCCATGGCGCTGGACCGGCGCATGCGCCGCGAGGACAACGCACGCCCGCCGCGCAAGCCGGCTCCCTGACGCGGCGGGCCGGAACCGCGTACGCCCGACGACCGACACGGCGAAGACCTACAGGCCGACGACCTACAGGCCGACGACCGGCAGGCCGACGACCGGCACGGCGAAGAACCACAGGGCGGAGACCTACAGGTCGAAGACCACCGTCACCGGTGCGTGGTCGCTCCACCGCTCGCCGTGCGTGGCGGCCCGCTCGACCCAGCCCTTCACCGCGCGGGCGGCCAGCCCCGGCGTCGCGACCTGGTAGTCGATCCGCCAGCCCGTGTCGTTGTCGAAGGCCCGCCCACGGTAGGACCACCACGAGTACGGCCCCTCCTCCTCAGGGTGCAGCGCCCGTACGACATCGACGTACTCGGCCTCGCCGAAGACCCGGGTCAGCCACTCCCGCTCCTCGGGGAGGAAGCCGGAGTTCTTCTTGTTGCCCTTCCAGTTCTTCAGGTCGGCCTCCTGATGGGCGATGTTCCAGTCGCCGCAGACCACGACCTCACGGCCGTCGGCCGCGGCCCGCCCCCTGAGGCCCTTCAGGTACGGGAGGAACGCGGCCATGAACCGCTCCTTCTCCTCCTGCTTCTCCGTGCCGACCTCGCCGGAGGGCAGATACAGACTGGCGACCGTGACGCCGGGCAGGTCGACCTCGACATAGCGGCCACTCGCGTCGAACTCCTCGCTCCCGGCGGCCCCGAAGCCACCGAACCCGATCTGCACGCGCTCGGGCGCACGCCGGGTGTAGAGCGAGACGCCCGCCCGCCCCTTGGCAGCGGCCGGTGCGTGCACGGTGTGCCAGCCCTCGGGGTCACGCACCTCGTCGGGCAGTTGCTGCGGCTCGGCCCGCACCTCCTGCAGGCAGATCACATCGGCTTCGGTCCGGGCCAGCCACTCGACGAAGCCCTTTTTGGCGGCGGCGCGGAGCCCATTTACATTGACGGTGGTCACTGTGTACAAAACATGCTCCTACTACCGCGGTCAGTTCATATCCGGCTAATCAGCTCCTGGACCAGGCGCCGGGTGCACCACCCATTCACGGTCGTCACAGTGAGCATTCCGGCACGATACCGACACAGGGATCCGCATACCTGTACGATGTTCCGCATGAATATCCATCCGCGCGCCTTCGACCACCCCGACGCCGTCAAACTCAACGACCAGGTGCAGCTCGAATACGCCGCGCGGTACGACGACGAGGGCGATGTCACACCGCTCGACGCCTCGATGTTCGAGCCGCCGAACGGTCTGTACCTCCTCGCCTACGATGCGCAGGGCCGCCCCGTCGCCACCGGAGGCTGGCGTTCCCAGGAGCGGAACGAGGAGGGCTACTCCGACGGCGACGCCGAGATCAAGCGGATGTTCGTGATACCCGAGGGTCGTGGCAACGGGCTTGCGCGCCGCATCCTGGCCGCCCTGGAGGCCGACGCCCGGGCGGCGGGCCGTAGCCGGATGGTGCTGGAGACCGGGGACAAGCAGCCCGAGGCCATCGCGCTGTACACGTCCAGCGGATACACCCCGTGCGAGAAGTTCGGCCACTACCGCACATACGAGAGCAGCCTCTGCTTCGCGAAGCCGCTGCGGTAGCGACCCCGCGCTCCCCGGGCGTTGGACCTCGGGCCCCGGCCGCGACCGCTCTCCCGGTCAGCGCACCCGCGCGACGCCCACGTAGAAGCCACTGCGCTCCTGCTCCGGCGCAGGCTCCTCCTGGTACCACTCCGGGGCGTACACCAGCCCGGGCTCGACGAGATCCAGGCCGTCGAAGAAGGGCTCGACCTCGCTCCGGGTACGCATCCGCAGCGGGATGGCGCCCTTCTTGTACGCGGTCTCGGTCTCCTGCCTCAGCTCGGGATGCTGGTCGGCCGTGCCGTGCGAGAGGACCAGGAAGCTGCCGGCGGGCAGGGCGTCGACCAGGGTGCGAGTGATGCCGTACGGGTCCTGGTCGTCGGGCAGGAAGTGCATGAGCGCGATCAGGGACAGCGCGACGGGCCTGCTGAAATCCAGCAGCTCACGGGCTCGTTCGAGGATCGCCCGCGGGTCCCGCACATCCGCGTGGAGGTAGTCCGTGGCGCCTCCCGGGCTGCTGACCAGCAGCGCTTCCGCGTGACGCAGGACGATCGGGTCGTTGTCCGCGTAGACGATCCGGGCGGTCGGCGTGATGGCCTGGACGACCTGATGCAGATTGGGCTCCGTGGGGATACCGGTGCCGATGTCGAGGAACTGGTCGATCCCGCCGCGCGCCAGCCACGCCGAGGCCCGGTGCATGAACGCCCGGTTCCGCGCCGCGTTGCCCCGCGCCTCCGCGGGCAGCGTCTCCCCCACCCGCTGGTCCACCGGATAGTTGTCCTTGCCGCCCAGGAGCCAGTCGTAGACGCGCGCGGGGTGAGGCTTGCTGGTGTCGATCTGAGGCTGAGGCATTCCGGCCGTCACAGGACGCTCCTCCGTACGGGGAATTCATGAGCAGGCGAGCGCCCTGCCCGGGTGTCTCGTATTATCGGCCCGCACTGACGTCGAGTACCACCAAGGATTGTGTGAATCACGCCGATCTCCGGGCCAAGGCCCTTTCGCTCGCGGTCGGCATGGCCGCCGCCGATCACAGTCCGGATATCCAGCTGTTCCAGACTCGCCACCGGGCCGCGCTGGTAGCGAGCTGGCACATCGCGCCCTGCTCAACCGTCCTCGAACTGGGCTGCGGACAAGGCGACATGACCAGCGTCCTCGCAGAGGCGGTCGGACCCAAAGGCCGCGTGGTGGCCGTCGACGTGGCCGAGCCCTCCTACGGGGCGCCCGTCACGCTCGGGGAATCGGCCGCCCGGCTCACGGCGGGCCCCCTCGGGCCGCGCATCGACTTCCGCTTCGGCACGAACGTCCTCGACCCATCGGTCGACTTCCCCGAAGGCGCCTTTGACCACGTCGTGCTCGCACACTGCTCCTGGTACTTCGCCTCGCTCGGGCAACTGCGAGACACACTGGCCCGGGTACGGCCGTGGGCGCGGCGGCTATGGTTCGCCGAGTGGGACCTGACGCCCACCTCTGGCGACCAACTGCCGCACCTCCTCGCCGTGCTGATCCAGGGGCAGATCGAGGCCGCAGGATCGCATGGCGAGGGCAACGTCCGCACGCCCTTCTCCCGTGAGGGGCTGCTGCGGCTCCTGCCTGAGGCCGGATGGACAACCGACGGCAGCGGGTCAGCCGATACCGAAGACCTCCAGGACGGCGACTGGGAAATCGCTGCCTGCCTGGACCTGGCCGGAACGGAGGAACGCTTGGCCGCGCTGCCTGATCCGGTGCGACAGATCGTCCTGAGCCAGGCCGACGTTCTCCGGGCCATCGCCAAGCCGCGCGGCAACCGAGCGCTCGCTGCGTATTCAGTCACCGCACGCTGACACGCCCCAGCGGCTGGCCGGTCAAAGTTCAGTGAGATCGGCCTACCTTCGGTGAGACGGGAGTGCGCCACGAAGCGCCATGCAATCGAGTGGAGGTGAAAGACCTTCTCCGCCGGGCCGTCGCAGCGGTCTGGTGAAGCGGGGGGCAGCCTGATCCGGGGAACGCCGGGGAGGGTGGCAAGCGGCCCCGACAACGGCGGGACGTGCCGGGACTACCGGATGGTGCGGGCCCGTCTAGCGAGGTCAGAAGGTGTAGCGAGAGCGAACCAGTAGTTGAAGCTCCGTAAGCAGCGAGCCGGCTCAAACCTGGTGGATACGGGCCGGTATGCAGCGCGTGACCCGCTCGTCCTCGGACGGGTGGGCCAACTCCGAAGCCGGTTTCCTGTTCCGGTGGGGAGGCCACGTTGAAAGCCTGCGGCGTAGGCGTGGCGATGCTGCCGGAGTAGAGCTGGGCACCTCCCTGACCGATCGATTGTGTGGTGAACGTGGGAACCATCCGCGGTCGCCCGAGCCGCCGGGCAGCCAGTACGGCGGTGGGCAGGTCCGTTGCCGACTGATGGCCGTGGGTGGGGCGGAGGCCCCGTATTAGTCGCGGGAGTAACGACCCGTCGTGGAGACCGGGAAAGCCGGTCGCAGGGCAAAGGGGGCCAGCAAGTCAGTGGTGGAAGTACTGGAATGTCGGGAGGGTCGCCGGTGAATACCGACGAGCTGGAGCGCGCCTTGTATGAGGCGGAGCGTCAGGTACTGAAGATCCAGACCAAGCTGCACCGTTGGGCTCGTGATGATCCTCATCGCAGGTTCGACGACCTGTTCAATCTCGTTGCCGATCCCGGCTTCCTGTTGGTGGCCTGGGATCGGGTGCGGGGTAACAAGGGTGCTCGCACGGCCGGGGTGGACGGACGCACGGCGTCGTCCATCTCGCTGTGGGTCGGTGTCGAGGAGCTCCTCGATGCTCTGCGGTCGCAGATCAAGGACCGCAGTTTCCAGCCCATGCCGGTGCGGGAGCGGATGATCCCCAAGTCGGGCGGCAAGCTTCGCCGACTGGGGATTGCGACGGTCACCGACCGGGTGGTGCAGGCATCCTTGAAGCTAGTGCTGGAGCCGATCTTCGAGGCGGATTTCCTCCCGTGTTCCTACGGGTTCCGCCCGAATCGCCGGGCTCATGACGCGGTGGCGGAGGTGCGCTTGCTCACGTCCAAGAAGTACGAGTGGATCGTGGAAGGCGACATCAAAGCCTGCTTCGACGAGATCTCACACACCGCTCTCATGGAGCGGGTGCGGGCACGCGTCGGGGACAAACGCGTTCTGGCCGTGGTGAAGGCGTTCCTCAAGGCGGGCATCCTCGGTGAGGACGGCCTGCTGCGGGAAAACGACACCGGCACCCCGCAGGGTTCGATCCTTTCGCCGTTGCTCAGCAACGTCGCTCTCTCGGTCCTGGACGAGCACATTGCCCAGGCGTCGGGAGGTGCCGGAACTGATCTCAACGAGCGCCGGAGGCGTCGACGCCGAGGTCTGCCCAACTACCGGCTGGTCCGGTACGCGGACGACTGGTGCCTGATGGTTCACGGCACCAAGGTAGACGCCGAAACGCTACGCGATGAGATCGCGGAAGTCCTCACCACGATGGGCCTGCGCTTGTCGCCGGAGAAGACTCTGATCACCCACATCGAGCAGGGCCTGGACTTCCTCGGATGGCACATTCAGCGCCACCGCAAACCAGGCACCAACCGGTACTACGTCTACACCTATCCGGCCAAGAAGGCCCTGCGGGCCATCATGGCCAAGGTCAAGACACTGTGCCGGGAGGTCGGCACGAACCAGCCGCTCGACGCCCTGCTCGCCCGGATCAACCCGGCGGTGCGGGGCTGGTGCGCCTACTTCCGGCCCGGGGTGTCCTTCGCGACCTTCTCCTACCTGCGCCACTACATGTGGCACACGGTGTGGCGATGGGTGCAGCGCAAGCACCCCAAGACGGCCTGGAAGACGATCCGTCGCCAGTACGGCGGCGTCGGATCTTGGTGGGCCAGCGAGAACCGGGAGCTGTTCAATCCCATCACGGTAGGCACTACGCGCTACCGCTACCGGGGAGCAGCTATCCCCACTCCCTGGCCGACCGAGGGATGAGAACAACCACCGCGAACCCATCGGGGCTTGTGGAGAGCCGGGTGCGGTGACAAGTCGCATGCCCGGTTCGGGAAGCGGCTCCGGGGAAACGGGCCGGTCGAAAGACCGAAACCGCGCCCCGGGCCGACTTCACCAGCCGGCACGGCGTTCAAGGACGGCGGCGAAGCGTTCCGGGTTGCGCTGCGAGCGTCCCGTGGCGGCCTGGGCCTTGAGCGTCCAGTCCATCTGTCAGGGCGGGCCCATGAGGGTCCGCCACGGCGCGGAGCGACCGTCGCAGCAGGTGGAATTCAAGGACCCGGACACCGGCAAGACCTGGCACAGGCAGCGTCAACGCAGCTTCAACTGCTCGCGAAGACGGTTCACATGAGCCTGGGTGGTGCCGCTTCGGCCGGGACATCGAGCTCGCGACCGGCATCGCCGGCAACCAAGCCCTTCATTGGGTCGGGCCAAGTACCTCGTCGGCACTGCGCGGCTCTGTGCGCGGCTGCTGATTGAGCTTGTGGCGCGCGAGGGAGGATCGCCGGTAGGCCTCCTTGCGGGCCCGCATGATGTTTCCCAGAGGTGCGTGCTCGGCGGTGACCCGCCAGGGCGTGAAGGACAGCGCGTCCATCTTCTCCAGATTTTCCGGGCCGGAGATGTCCTGCTGCGGCAGCCGCAGCTTGGCCACGGTGACGGGCGGCGAGAGCTGCTCGGGCCATTCGACAGTGGTGTCCTCCACCGGCATCCGCTCCAGGTCGGTGCAGAGCTGTACCTGGATGTCGAAGGCGTAGGGCCGCTCCTGCAGCTCGGCTTGCAGGGTCGGCCGGAAAACCTCCGCTCCCGAGGTCGGGTCGATGGTGCGCCGGACCACCGCGGCGGCGAAGAGCGGGTCGGGGGTGATGCGCACCTTTGCGATGTACTCCCCGTGCCGGACCGCGCCCATCGTCCAGTAGCTCGACAGCAGCAGGTTTGCCGGAGGGGTCTTCGACAGGCGCAGGAAGGCCAGGAACTCGTCCCACGCCCAGTCGTCCTGGTCCAGCGTTCCCTTTCCGGTCACGAACTCGGTGAAGAAACGATGCGCGCCGGGTCGGCCCTGGGAGAAGTAGGCCGGCGCGTTCAGGAACAACTCCTGGATGAAGAGGTAGTGCTCGACCGTGTTGCAGAAGAAGACCGGTCCGTTGATGTTGGCGTAGTCGAATGTGCCCGTGTCCGGTTCGTCCTCCAGCAGAGTCGGGCCGGGAATGTCGAACATCTTCAGAGCCAGTCCGGTGGCGGCGCCCAGTCGAGCGTCGGCTCCGGCATGAGGCGAGCCGTTGGAGAAGCGGATGAGCGCATCGTGGGTTCCTGGAGTCGCGTAGATTCCTTGGGCGTACTCGGGGGGTAGCCCGTCCAGGATCTCCACTTCCCCTCGGACCAACCCGTAGCCCTTGGCGTGGGCGTCGCGGAGGGCCCGGCCGGTACCACCGGCCTTGACCGACTCGGCGATGTAGCTCTCGGTCTTCTCGATCACCGTCTGCAGGTTCTGGTCGAAGTGCGGATCGTCGTCTTCGACGTCCGGTGTGTAGCGGACGAACTGTGTTGCCATGACGTCGACCTCTTCTCGAAGACCGCGTGGGGCCTCAGGGGGTAGGAATTGCCCTCAGTCCTCCAGTTCGGCGAGCCAGCGCAGGGCGCGCAGACCCGGCACGAAGCAGTACTCACCGCCACGGGTGACCACGAAGCTGGGCAGGTTCTGCAGACGGCGCCGGACCGGCTTCTCGGGGATGGTGACGCTCCCGGTTCCGCCGTGATGCCCAGCCACTGGGTCCTTCTCGCCGGGATAGCCGATGAAGTTGCCGTCGTTGATCCACTCGGCCTTGATGAACTCGAACTGCCGTTCCAGATGGGCTCCGAGGAAGACTCCGACCAGGCCCCGGTCGGCGCCGTCGTCTTCCAGCACGCCCTCGGGCAGCGGCGGGCCGTAGGTGGTGCCGCGGCGGATGAGACGGTGCATCCGCGCGTCGCCGATGATGGTGGAATCACGGGGATTGGTGCGCCTGATGTGCGCACCGGCGGGGCACCGGAACCCTCGGTCGTCGTTCGCCCGGTACAGGAAGTTGTTGTTGCGGTGCGGATCGGCCGCCAGCTCCGGGTCATCGTGCTCCGGCGTCAGCGTCAGCGGCGCCCCGCTGGGCCAGCGCCCGACCATCTTCGCCGCCAGGAGTGCCTCCTCCTCGGCGCTGGAGGTGTTCGCGCGCAGGTATCGGCGCCAGGCCGCCACGTTGGTGTGGATCTTGCGCACGGCCGCATAGGTCCCGTTGCGCCCAAGCAGCTCGGGGCTGGGCATGGGCGGCAGGCTGCCGGTTTCATCCGGGTAGCCGAGGATGAACTCGCCGGCCTTGATGGGGGCTTCCTGGGGGTTGGAGCCGGGAAGTCCTACGCCCTCGATGTTCGGATGGCTGATGCCGTCGCGGAATCCGAAGGTGGTGCGCCCGGTCGGGAGCTGGTGGACGTCCTGCTGCCAGATCACCTCGACACCAGGTGCGTCCTCGTAGGCGACGCGGGCCCGCTGCAGCTCCTTGTCCAGCTGCGCCGTATCTGAGGAGAGGGCGCTCAACGCGATATGAACATCGCCCGTTCCGAACGGTGCCTCCCAGTGGGCCGGGGCACTCTCGCCCACGTCACCGATCAGCTCCGCCCGAGCGGCCATGCCCTCACGAAACGCCTGCGGAAAACTGGCCAGCGACTCCTGGGGCACCCCCAGGGCACTCAGCCCCTGGTAAGTGAACGCCACCGCCACCCAGGCATCCTGGCTCCGGTCCGCGCTGAGCAGACCACCCGCGGTCACGGGGAGTAGCCGCCGCAGCAAGGCGCGCCCGGCATGGCGGTCATCGACGCGCAGGAAAATGAACTTTCCCTCGTACGGCACCGGCCGTGGACGCAGGGCCCCGCTTTGGACGTCGTCGATCTCCACGCCCGTGCCGGCCGCGCTGCTGCTGTCCGCGGTGTTCATGATCGCTTGTGCCTCCACATCGGTCTGGGCAGCCCTACTGCGGCTGGTGCGTGCCCGCCGACGCGGTCCACCGTTGGGAGGTCGGCTCTGAGGGTTGGCTGTGTCCGGCTTCTAGGCTGCGGCTTCTTCCAACAGCTTCTGGAAGGCCGGCGTGGCCAGCAACTCGGCGTTCGCCGGGTTGTCCAGCGCCGCCCGGAATTCAGGGGTGTCGAGCACCGCCTGGAACGCGTCGTCCACGCGCTGGTCCTTATAGATCTGCTGAACGGTCAGGTCGGGATAGGCGCTGACGAAGACCTCTGCGGGCTCCTGCCGGGCGACGAACCAGTCCTTCACCCCTGGGTCAGTGACGCCGGGAAACCCTTCGCTGTGCGAGAAGACCTTGTCGAAGCGGGCCCCGACTACCGTCTGGGCGAAGTCGTCGATGTACGTGTCCCAGGAGCCGTCGAAGACACTGGCGAACATAAATCGGGTGTCGTTGTCGAAGATCACGTGCCGTGCGTCATGCAGGGTGCCGATCTGGCGCACCGCAGCATGGACGCGTTCGTCGTCCGCCGCGGCGGAGAGCGCGGCGAGATCCTCACGCAGCGCATCGGCCTCGCCCGGCTTGATCTTGGTGAATACGGTGAACTCGCTACAGACCCCATCCGACCTGCCTGGCCGCTCGGGCTGAGCCGACTGGGCTGCACCTGTCGTCGCAGTCATCGTGAGATTCTCCTGCCACGGATCGGTACGAGGGTCGCCAAGCGCCCGGACATGGGGCGCCATTGCCCTCACATATCAATCCTCACTGCGGATGCGCTGCCTCGCACCTTCGCCCCTGTGCGTGTGCTCCCCTGGGGCGGATCCCCGAGAAGCTCCGCTGCGGGGGCCATCCTGAATCACTTCACGCTCCCCCACCAGGTCCGAATACGTTCCGTGACGCGTCTACGTCACAGTGCCGAGCGAAGGCGGCAACGCGGGTGCGGCAGGCCCATGCCGGGGGGTTTTTGCGTCCTGAGAAGCTCCCGAGGACAGCTCCGGCCCAGCGCAGGAAGATGGAATGAGACGCGCCGAGTACGTCGTCGCCAACGTGGACCTGGACGCAGGAGAGATCACGGTCGCGCTTCGACTCCAGCGGATCAACCGTCAGCTGGTGCATGACCAGACCAGGACTGAGGCGTCGTCGGCCACCCTGCCCTTGCCTGAGATCTGCGTCACCGCGCTGCGGCTCCGCCAAGAGGCTCAGGAGATCGCCAAGAGGGCGGCTGGTGAGCTGTGGACCGATTCGGACTTCGTGTTCACGACGCGGTATGGAACCCCGATCGAGTCACGGAACTTCAACCGAGCCTTCGCCGCGCGGTCGGCTGCTGCCACTGTCCGCAAGATCCGCTTGCACGACACTCGGCACACCTGCGGGTCACCGCTCGCCGCCCTCGACGTGCACCCCCGCACCGCAATGCAGATCCTTCGTCACAGCAAGATCGCGGTGACGATGGAGGTCTACACCTACATCCCGTCCGAGGCCACGCGGCGGGCTCTCAAGAAGCTGCGCAAGCACCTCGGTGCACAAGGTCAGACATAGTTGCTGTACTTCGCTGCTGTACGACGCCAAAGAGCCCCTACCGAGTTTCCCCGGTAGAGGCTCTGAGCTGCGGTGGACCTGTGGGGATTTGAACCCCAGACCCCCTCGATGCGAACGAGGTGCGCTACCAGACTGCGCCACAGGCCCTTGCAACGAGTGAAACTCTAGCACCCCCACGGGGGTGCTCGGAAATCCGTTCCGTGCTGGTCAGCCGAGTCGGTGTCGCAGCGAGGGCCCGGCGGTCTCACTCGTTGGCGGCACGGGGGCGTTCCCCGTCCTCGTACTGGTCGAAGAGCGGGGTCCGGCCGCGGTCGCGGGTGCGGCGGGACTGGTTGGTGCGCTGGCGCGGTGCCGGGTCGACGGATGGTGCCGTGGCGTGCGAGGTGCCTGTCTGGGTGGGTTCCGCGGCGCTGGAGCGGGCCGCGCTCCAGGTCTCCGGGTTGGCGACCTCGACGCCGCCCGTGGCGCGCGGGGCGACCGGAGCGGTGACGTACGTCGGCAGCGGGACCGGGACCGGCTCCCAGCTGTCGCCCTGGACCCGACCGCGTTCGCGCTGCTGGTCGACCCATTCCGCGTGGTCCGTCTGCTCGACCAGGGCGCGGCGGCCGGCCTCCTGCGGGGAGACCGCGGGTGCGGGCTCGGGCTCGGGGTGGCGCGCTTCGGACTCCTCGTCGGCCGCTACGGGGACCGACGCGGCCGACTGGTGCCTGCGGGGACGGTTCTCGCGCAGATGCTGCGCCGCCACCTCGGCCCGCCGCCGGTCCATGGTGAAGGCGAACCGGCGTCGTTCCTGGGCGCGCAGATGCACGATGTACGTGCTCAGCAGCACCGCCGGAACCGCGGGCGCCCAGAGGAAGCCGAGGCCGCCGACCGCCGCGACGACCGCGCCGAGGGTGAAGGCGAGGAAGAGGACGACGGTGGTACGCCGACGGCGCGCGAGGACCTGCAGGCGCTGGGCGCGCCGGACGCGCTCGGCATCCGTCCCGGGGCGCGGGCGCGCGCGCCGTGCGGACGCGGGGCGCGCGCGGTCCGCGCGCTCGGGCGGGTGCGCCGGGTCGTGCAACCGGGCTTCGGTATGCGCCGGAGGCGCGGCGAAGGCCCGGACGTCCACGGAATCCATACGGTCCGTGTCGACGTCCGGGTCGGCGTCGGGCCCCGCCTGCTCGGCGGTGCGCTCCCGCAACTCCTTGGCATACCGGCGCTCCATTGCCGCCCGTCCGGACAGCAGCCGGATGGCGGTGCTGAAGCGTTCCGTCGGACGGGCTTCGTTGAGCTCGTCCTGCCTGCGGAGCCACATCGGCACCAAGTAGGCGGCCCAAGCCCCGACGATGACTGCGTAGATGAGGCCGCTGCTGCTCACGTCTCACACCGTAGAGGGGTTTGCACGGAGGCATCCGCCAATTGGCCCGGTGTGTCGCACGATCCGGCTGATTTCAAGGACTTTTTTTGTGATTGTTCAGATCGGCAGTGCATGTTTGCGCGTTCATTTGTGGCCATACGCCGATCGATATCGAACACTTATTTTATTTCCGTGGTGTCCCGGGTCGTGCCTGGTGCCAGCGCCGGAGCAGCCCCTCGGGTACTTCCTCCGCGGTGAGCGCGTAGATCAGATGGTCCCGCCAGGCGCCGTCGATGTGGAGATAGCGCGGACGCAGGCCTTCCTCACGGAATCCCAGTTTCTCGACGACCCTTCTGCTGGGCCGGTTCTCCGGCCGAATGCACACCTCGATGCGGTGCAGTCCGACCCTTTGGAAGCAGTGGTCGACCGCGAGGGCGACGGCGGTCGGCATCACACCGCGGCCCGCCACGTCCTGGTCGACCCAGTAGCCGACGTGGCCCGAGCACATGGAGCCCCAGGTGATGCCGGCGACCGTCAGCTGGCCGACCAGACGGCCCTCGTACTCGATGGCGAAGGGCAGCATCCGGCCCGCGTTGGCCTCGGAGCGCAGATGACGGACCATCTGACGGTAGGTGGGGCGCTGGGCCACCGGGCCGCCCGGGGCGGGCGGCGGCACGGTCGCCTCCCAGGGACGCAGCCAGTCACGGTTGCGCCGGTTGACCTCGCGCCACGTGCGCTGGTCGCGCAGTTTCACCGGGCGGAGGGTGACCGCTCCGTCCGTGAGGACCACCGGCCAGGTCGGGACGTTCAGCTCGGGCTCCCGGGTCGGGGGTGATCGCCGCCGCGAAGCTGGTCGACGGCGTGCACCAGGAGACGTTCGAGGACGGCGAGGCCGTCGCGCACCCCGCCGGTGGAGCCCGGCAGGTTCACGACGAGCGTGTGGCCGGCGACGCCCGCGAGGCCGCGGGAGAGCGCGGCGGTGGGCACCTTGTCCCGGCCCTCGGCGCGGATCGCCTCGGGGATGCCGGGGATCTCGTGGTCGAGGACGCGACGGGTGGCGTCGGGGGTGCGGTCGGTGGGCGAGATGCCCGTACCTCCGGTCGTGACGATGACGTCGTACCCGGTGGCCACCCCGGCGCGCAGTGCCTGTTCGACCGGGTCGCCGTCGGGCACGACCTGCGGTCCGTCGACGACGAAGCCGAGCCGCGTGAGCGCCTCGGAGATCAGGGGGCCACCCTTGTCCGCGTAGACCCCGGCGGAGGCGCGGTTCGACGCGGTCACCACAAGTGCGCGGTAGGCCGACGGAGCGGCACCACCGGGGAGGCCCGCCGTTCCGCCGGCGGCCGCTTCACCTGGCGCCGTCACGTGTCCGCTCCGTCCGGCGTGGTGCGCCGGTACTCGCCGGACTTGCCGCCCGACTTCGACTCGACCCGCACGTCCGTGATGACCGCCGCCTTGTCGACCGCCTTGACCATGTCGATCACGGTGAGCGCGGCGACCGAGACGGCCGTCAGGGCCTCCATCTCGACGCCGGTGCGGTCCGTGGTCTTCACCGTGGCGAGGATCTCCACCGCGTCGTCGGCGACGCTCAGCTCGACCTTGACGCCGGAGACTGCGAGCGGGTGGCAGAGCGGGATCAGCTCGGGGGTGCGCTTGGCGCCCATGATCCCGGCGATCCGGGCGGTGGCGAGGGCGTCGCCCTTGGGCACTCCTTCGCCGCGGAGCAGCTCGATGACGCGCGGTGAGACGAGGACCCGGCCACTGGCGCTGGCGGCGCGCGCGGTGACGTCCTTCTCCGAGACGTCGACCATGCGGGCCGCGCCCGCCTCGTCGATGTGCGTCAGCCTGTTCTGCGTACTCAACTCACTCCGCCTCGCGGTAGGGCGCCGGTTGTCCGACCGGCCCGCACCACTGGTGCGGGCCCGAGGGGCCCGGGGGTGTCCCCGGGACGGCACAGCGGCAGATACCGTACCGCCACCGCCCGGGGATCAGCGGAGCAGGATCACCTCGGTGTCCGTACCGGGTTCGGCGGAGGTGACGTCCTCGGGCAGCACGATCAGCGCGTCGGCCTGCGCGAGGGCGGCGATCAGATGCGATCCGGAACCGCCGACAGGGGTGACGGTGCCGGCCTCCGCGTCGTACGTACCGCGCAGGAACTGGCGTCGGCCGGCCGGTGAGGAGAGCGCCTTGTCGGTGTTCAGCGTGGCCCGGGCAGTGGGGCGGTTCACGTCCTGAAGACCCATCAGGGTGCGGATCACGGGCCGTACGAACAGCTCGAAGGAGACGTACGACGAGACGGGGTTGCCCGGGAGCGCCAGCAGCGGGGTGTGTTCGGGGCCGATCGAGCCGAAGCCCTGCGGCTTGCCCGGCTGCATGGCCAGCTTGCGGAAGTCGATGCCACTGCCGGGCTCGTCCTCCTCGCCCACCGACGACAGGGCTTCCTTGACGACGTCGTACGCGCCGACGCTGACGCCACCGGTGGTGACGACGATGTCGGCGCGGATCAGCTGGTCCTCGATCGTGGCGCGAAGCGTGTCGGCGTCGTCGGTGACGGCGCCGACCCGGTAGGCGATCGCTCCGGCGTCCCGGGCGGCCGCCGTGAGCGCGAAGCTGTTGGAGTCGTAGATCCGGCCGCCGGTCAGCTCCTCGCCGGGCTGCACCAGCTCGCTGCCGGTCGAGATGACGACGACGCGCGGCCGGGGCCGCACCTTGACCGTGGCACGGCCGATCGCGGCGAGCAGACCGATCTGTGGCGGCCCGATCACCGATCCGGCGCGCAGGGCCAGATCGCCCGGCCTGACGTCGCTGCCGCGGGCCCTGACATGGGCCCGGGCCTCGACGGGGCGGTGGACGCGGACCTCGCCGCCCGCGCCCTCCGGGGCGTCGCGGTGGGCGCGCATCGTGTCGGCCGGGCCGCCGCCCGTACCCCCGTCGGTCCACTCGACCGGGACCACGGCCTCGGCGCCCTCCGGCAGCGGGGCGCCGGTCATGATGCGGGCGGCCTCGCCGGGACCGACGCGCCGGTCTCCGGGCAGCCCGTCGCTGCCGGCCGCGACGTCACCGATGACGGTGAGCACCGCGGGGAACTCCTCGTCGGCGGCCTCGACATCGGCGACGCGGACCGCGTACCCGTCCATCGAGCTGTTGTCGAAGGGCGGCAGGGCGATCTCCACGACGACGTCCTCGACGAGGACGCAGCCCTGGGCATCGTGCAGTTGCAGCTCGATGGGTTCGAGCGGTCGCACCGCGCCGAGAATGTCTTCCAGGTGCTCGTCCACCGACCAGATCGTGCTGCTCAAGGTGCTACATCTCCTCGGTGACGTAACTGCGGAGCCAGGTCCTGAAGTCCGGGCCCAGGTCCTCACGTTCGCACGCGAGTCTGACAATGGTACGGAGGTAGTCGCTCCGGTCACCGGTGTCATAGCGGCGCCCCTTGAAGACGACGCCGTGCACGGGGCCGCCGATCTTCTCGTCCTCGGCGAGGAGTTGCAGGGCGTCGGTCAGCTGGATCTCGCCGCCGCGCCCGGGCTCGGTCCTGCGCAGTATGCCGAAGACGGCGGGGTCGAGGACGTAGCGGCCGATGATGGCGAGGCTGCTGGGTGCGTCCGCCCTGTCGGGCTTCTCGACGAGGCCGGTGACGCGCACCACATCGCCGTCGGCGGTGGGCTCCACGGCCGCGCAGCCGTACATGTGGATCTGCTCCGGCGCGACCTCCATCAGCGCGACGACGCTGCCGCCCTCGCGCTCCTGGATCTCGACCATGCGGGCCAGCAACGGGTCGCGCGGGTCGATCAGGTCGTCGCCGAGGAGGACCGCGAACGGCTGGTCGCCGACGTGCGGCGCGGCGCACAGCACGGCGTGACCGAGACCGCGCGGATCGCCCTGCCGGACGTAGTGCATGGTGGCCAGGTCGCTCGACTCCTGGACCTTCTGGAGTCGTTCGGCGTCTCCCTTGCGGGTGAGCGCGGACTCCAGTTCGTAGTTGCGGTCGAAGTGGTCCTCGAGGGGACGCTTGTTGCGGCCGGTGATCATCAGGACGTCGGAGAGGCCGGCGGCCACCGCTTCTTCGACGACGTACTGGATCGCGGGCTTGTCGACGACAGGCAGCATCTCCTTGGGAGTGGCTTTGGTGGCCGGCAGAAAGCGGGTACCGAGTCCCGCCGCCGGGATGACAGCCTTACTGATCCTGGTGTGCGACTGAGTCATGCGCAGAACCATATCCGGTACGTATGGGCGGAAGATGAGGCTCCGGTTAACTTTGTACGCCTATATGAACTTACGAGAAATTTAGGTGCCCATTGAATACCGACATGTCGCAAAAGGCGCTTCTCCGACGTGAACTACTGGCCGCGCGGCGCCTTCTGACCAGGGAAGACGTGGATAACGCCGCGGCGGTTCTGTCCCGGGGCGCATTGCGTCTTCCGGAGCTCTCCGGGGCCCGCACCGTCGCTGCGTACGTCTCGGTGGGGAGCGAGCCGGGCACTCACCCCCTGCTGGACGCGCTGCGCGCGCGGGGCGTACGGGTGCTGCTCCCGGTGCTCCTGGCGGACAACGATCTGGACTGGGCGCCGTACGAGGGAGCCGGCCGCCTGGTCCGGGCCGGTCGCGGGCTGCTGGAGCCGGACGGCGAACGGCTCGGCCCCGACGCCGTTCTGGACGCCGAGGTGGTCCTGCTGCCGGGTCTCGCGGTGGACGCGCGCGGGATGCGGCTGGGCCGCGGCGGCGGCAGTTACGACCGGGTGCTGGCCCGGCTCACCGCGGCGGGGGCGCATCCGGCGCTGGTCGTCCTGCTGTACGACGACGAGGTGGTCGCGCGGGTCCCTGAGGAACCGCACGACCACCCAGTCGACGTGGTGGTGACTCCGGCCATGACCCGCCGGACGGGTCCTACGGTTTGAGGGTCAGGGTGTCGGTCGTCGACCCGGCGACGGCGTTGGTCCCGAAGGACCAGTCGAGCAGTTCGCCGTTGACCCACTTATCGGTCTGATCGGTGTAGTGCGCGCTGAACGCGTGCCCGGAGGCGCCGGTGAGGTTGATCCAGCGGGACTTGTCCCAGTCCCCCACGTTGACCACCATCCGCATGGACGGCACCCAGACGACGTCGTAGCCGCCCGCCGCGTTCCAGCCGGTGGCGTTCACCGCGGCCTCGCCGCCGCCGAGGTTCCACGGACCGCGGTTGAGCACCCGCTGGAGCAGACCGGGGCCCTCGGTGCCGAGGGTCTGGTTCTTCAGGGTCAGCCGGTGCAGCCGACCCCAGTTCCAGGTGGTGATGTCCTTGCCGAGCTTGGCGGTCAGCTCCCAGCGGGCGTCCGCCATGGCGCGGGCGAAGAGCTGGTCACGGTTATCGGTCGCCTCGTCCCGGCCGCGCTCCGGCGACTTCCACCAGTCGCTCTTCGGGTCGTCCATCAGGTCCTTGACCACCTGGTACCAGCGGTCGCCGCCGTCCGGCTGTGCCGTGTCCGCGTCGCGCCGGCCACACTCGCGCACCAGCTTGCCCTGCTCGTCGACCGGGCCCGAACTGTCGGCCTGCGGCACGTACAGGCACTCGCCCTTGACCCGCAGCTCCTTGGGCAGCTTGTCGCCGAAGGCCAGCTTCAGGATGTTGCGCCAGACCGCGTTGAAGTACGCGGCGGCGGCCGAGTCGGGCTCCTGGGTGTAGTCCCAGCCCTCCAGGAGCTTCTGTGCCTCGCGGACGCTCTTGTCCGAGATGTTGATCTTCATCAGCTCGGGCACCAGCAGCGCGGCGATCTCGCTGGTGTTGTCCATCTGCATCTTCTGCATGTCTTCGGTCGAGATCTTCCCGCCGCCCTTGATCTTCGACTCGACGAGGTCGTTGATCCGCTGGCTGCGGGAGCCGTAGCCCCAGTCCTTGGTGAGCAGGTGGGGGTACTTCTTCTCGTCGATGACGGCCTGGTTGGCGGTGACGATGTAGCCGCGCTTCGGGTTGTACTCGTAGGGCAGCTCGTCGAACGGGACCGGGTCCTTCTTCCAGCCGTACGCCGAGGACCAGCCGGGGCTGGGCATCGTGCCGTCGCCCTGGACGCGGACCGGGATCTTTCCGGGGGCCTGGTAGCCGATGTTGTTCTTGGTGTCGGCATAGATGAGGTTCTGCGAGGGAACCTCGAAGTGCTCGGCCGCCTTGCGGAAGGACGGGAAGTCCTTGGCCCGGTTGAGCTCGAAGACGGCGTCCATGGAGTGGCCGGGGTCCAGCGCGGTCCACTTCAGGGCGACCGCGTAACCATCGGCCCGGTCCGGGGCCGCGTTCGCGACGGGGGCCTTCTGGCCGACCTTCTCCAGTTCGCTGCTGCGGTCGGAGACCAGCGGACCGTTGTTGGTCTCGCGGACGGTGATGTGCCGGCTCTTGCCGCCCGCGACCTTGATGGTCTCCTCACGGACGGTGAAGGGCTTGACCTTGCCGTCGTACAGATAGCCGTCGCCGGAGACCTTCTCCAGGAAGAGGTCGGTGACGTCCGCGCCGAGGTTGGTGAAGCCCCAGGCGATGTCCTGGTTGTGGCCGATTATCACGCCGGGCATGCCGGAGAAGGTGTAGCCGGCGGTGTCGTACTGGCAGGTCGCCGAGATCTGACGGCAGTGCAGCCCCATCTGGTACCAGAGCGAGGGCAGCTGGGGCGCCAGGTGCGGGTCGTTGGCGAGCAGCGGCTTGCCGGTCGTCGTGTAGTTGCCGGAGACCACCCAGGAGTTGGACCCGATGCCGGTGCCGTTCGGGCCGAGCAGCGCCGGGATCTGGTCGAGGGTGTCGGAGAGCGAGGAGAGCTGGGTGTTCAGGCCCTCGGTGGCGCCCACCACGGTGTCCGAGCCGATGCTGTCGGACGGTGTCGCGTCCGGGTCGAACTTCCCGGTGACCGAGGAGATCGCGCCCTCGCTGACGATCGGCTTGTGCTTGTACGAGTAGGGCGGGTAGAGGTCCTCGATCTGCTTCTTGTCGAGCCTGCTGGTCATCAGCGAACGGTCGATCTCGTCCTGCATGTTGCCGCGCAGGTCCCAGGCCATGGCCTTGAGCCAGGCGACGGAGTCGACCGGGGTCCACTCGGCCGGCTTGTAGTCGTTGGTGAAGCCGAGGGCGGCGTACTCGACGGAGATGTCCTTGCCGTCGCGCCCCTTCAGGTAGGCGTTGACGCCGTCCGCGTACGCCTGCAGGTTCTTCTTGGTGTCCGCGGACAGGACCGTGTCGTACTCCTCCTGCGCGACCTTGCGCCAGCCGAGCGTGCGCAGGAAGGAGTCCGTCTCGACCTGGCCGGAACCGAACATCTCGGAGAGCCGGCCCGCCGTCATGTGGCGGCGGACGTCCATCTCCCAGAAGCGGTCCTGCGCCTGCACGAAGCCCTGGGCGCGGAAGAGATCTGTGTCGGAGTCCGCGTACAGCTGCGGAATTCCGTAGGAGTCGCGCTTGACGTCGACGTTGCCGTCGAGGCCGTCGAGCTTCAGCGACCCGGTCGTCTGCGGGTACGAGGCCCGCACGGTCGATACGGACCAGAACGCGCCGTACCCGATACCCGCGACAAGCGCCAGCACCAGAACGATCACGATCAGGCGGGCACGTCGCCCCTTCTTCCTGCCGGTCTTCCCACCGGCGGAACCGGTGGTGCCGGAAGAGGCGGTTGTGTTGGCGGGCATCGCTGTCCTTCGAGGGGCAGGTGGTCCTGGGAGTGCAGGAGCAACCATAGGCGCAGCACCGGGGCGGCTCTGACGCGGCATAGGAAAGGTTCGAATTCCGCGGTGATCGCACGAACGCTCGAACGCGTCAAGAAAGCGTTAAAGATTAGGTAAGGTAACGAAGTGTCGGCGGCGAACAGCCGATGCCGAAGGTCGATTCGGCAGGCGTACACAGGGAAGGAACGGCCACTGACTGTCCACGCGCTCAACGAACTCCTGCTCGCCTGCTCACTCGTCCTGCTCGTCGCGGTGGCGGCGGTGCGCGTCTCGTCCCGCAGCGGGCTCCCCAGCCTGCTCCTGTACCTGGGCATCGGGATCGCCATAGGGCAGGACGGCATCTTCGACGTCACGTTCAACAACGCCGAACTGACCCAGGTGATCGGCTATGCCGCACTGGTCGTGATCCTCGCCGAGGGCGGCCTGGGCACGAAGTGGAAAGAGATCAAGCCCGCGCTGCCGGCCGCGGCGATGCTCTCGATCGTCGGCGTCGCGGTGAGTGTCGGTGTCACCGCGGCCGGGGCCCATTACCTGGTCGGCCTGGACTGGCGACAGTCGCTGATCATCGGCGCGGTCGTCTCGTCGACGGACGCCGCGGCGGTCTTCTCCGTCCTGCGCAAGGTGCCGCTGCCCGCCCGCATCACGGGTGTACTGGAAGCCGAGTCCGGCTTCAACGACGCCCCCGTGGTGATCCTGGTGGTGGCCTTCTCGGCCAAGGGATCGGTGGACAGCTGGTACGTACTGGTCGGCGAGATAGCCCTGGAACTCGCGATCGGCGCCGCCGTCGGTCTCGCCGTCGGCTGGCTCGGCTCGTTCGGACTGCGGCATGTCGCATTGCCCGCGTCCGGCCTGTACCCGATCGCCGTGATGGCGATCGCGGTGTCCGCGTACGCGGCGGGCGCCATGGCCCACGGCAGTGGCTTCCTGGCCGTGTACCTGGCCGCGATGATCCTCGGCAATGCCAAGCTGCCGCACTGGCCCGCCACCCGCGGCTTCGCCGACGGGCTGGGCTGGCTGGCCCAGATCGGCATGTTCGTGCTGCTCGGACTCCTGGTCACGCCGCACGATCTGTACGCCGACTTCTGGCCCGCGGTCATCGTGGGACTGGTCCTGACCGTGGTGGCACGGCCGCTGGAGGTCTTCATCTCGCTGGCACCGTTCCGGCTGCCCTGGCAGGAGAAGGCGCTCATGTCCTGGGCGGGGCTGCGCGGCGCCGTACCCATCATCCTGGCGACCATTCCGATGGTGTCCGGGATCGAAGGCTCCACCCGGGTCTTCAACATCGTCTTCGTGCTCGTCATCGTCTACACCGTCATCCAGGGACCGACGCTGCCCTGGCTGGCGAAGGCTCTGAAGATCGCCGACGATCCGGCCGAGGCCTCCGACCTGGGTATCGAATCGGCGCCGCTGGAGCGGTTGCGCGGGCATCTGCTGTCGGTCGCGATCCCCGGGAAGTCGAAGATGCACGGCGTGGAGGTCGGGGAGCTGCGGCTGCCCGCCGGGGCCGCGGTCACGCTGGTCGTACGGGACGGGAAGAGCTTCGTACCGGCGCCGTCGACCGCACTGCGGCGCGGCGACGAACTGCTGGTAGTCACCACCGACCCGGTGCGCGACGCGGCGGAGGAGCGGCTGCGCGCGGTCGGCGAGGGCGGCAAGCTCGCGGGCTGGCTGGGGACGACCGGCAAGGGCGGCGAAAGCCTCGCCGGGAGCGATGTGGCACATGATGTGGCGCACGCGCTGAAGGCCGTGACGAAGCGCGGGAAGGCCGACGGACCCAAAACGCACCATTGAGTCTCTGGCGTCACCTGAGGCTCCTTCGGCACCTGAGACTCCTGCGTCCAGCAGGGGTGGAGGTTCACGAGTCAAGGCTCCATGTGCTGCCGATCCGAGGCGGGGGCGGGGGCCCTCCGCACAATCAGAGGTGTGCGGGGGCGTCCGCCTGTATCATGAAGGAGGCTTGTTCGGTCCTTACTACGGGCCGGTCGGCCCGACGACCAACCCGAACAACCCACTCGAACGACTCACTCGAACGACCAACTCTGCCTGATGCAGAGCTGGCGCGACCGTATGGCGGTCGTGGCGTCCTCCGCCTCTGCTGAGCGCCCGGCATCTACCGCAGTCCCGCGCGAAGAGGACAGCTCTCGGCAGCACCCGCACGCGCCCGCACCACCCGTGCCGGCCGGCCCCGGGAGCTCAGCCACCAGGCGGCAGAAAGGCATGGACCGTGGCGTCCACGGTCTCCGACCGCCCCGGTTACGGACAGTTGCTGCGCACCCCCGGTGCGTGGACGTTTCTCCTGCCGGGCTTCGCCGCACGGCAGCCCTTCGCGATGCTGACGATCGGCATCGTGCTCCTGGTTCAGCACACCACCGGCTCGTACGGCAGCGCGGGCTCCGTCGCCGCCGTGACCGGTGTCTCCATGGCCCTGTTCGCGCCGCAGACCGGCAAACTCGCCGACCGTTTCGGCCAGCGCGCCGTGCTGCTGCCCGGTGTCCTGGTGCACGCGGCGTCCGTGTCGGCACTCACGGCGCTCGCGCTGGCGGACGCGCCCCTGTGGGCCCTGTTCGTGGCGGCCGTGCCGACCGGTGCGTCGGTTCCGCAGATCGGGCCGATGGTCCGGGCCCGCTGGGCGGCCCTGCTGGGCGCGGCACCGGGCCGCGAGGCTTCACCGTTGCTGTCCACCGCGGCCGCGTTCGAATCGGTGACGGACGAGTTCACCTTCGTCATCGGTCCGGTCCTCGCCACCGCGCTGTGCACGGGGGTGCACCCGGCGGCAGGCCTGATCACGGAGGCCGGGCTGACCCTGGTCGGCGGGCTGCTCTTCGCCGCGCAGCGCCGCACCCAGCCCGCGGTGCGCAACACCACGCCCGGCACCTCGCGACGGCATGCGTCCGCGCTGTCCGTACCGGGTGTCCGGGTCCTCGCGGTGGCCTTCCTGGGGATCGGCGCGGTCTTCGGCGGCATGCAGGTCTCGCTGACCGCCTTCGCCGAGGAGATCGGCCGGCCGGGGGCGAACGGCCTGCTGTACGGGGTCTTCGCGGCCGGCAACATGCTGGCCGGGATCGCCTGTGGCGCCATCGCCTGGAAGATCGGGCCGCGGCGGCGGCTGATCGTCGGGTACGTGGCGCTGACCCTGACCGCGTCCGGGCTGTGGGCGGTGCACTCCGTGCCGCTGCTGGCCGGGCTCGGACTGCTGGTCGGGCTGTCCATCGCCCCGGCCTTGATCAGCGGCTACACGCTGGTGGAGGCGCTGGTTCCGGGCTCTGCCCGGACCGAGGCGTTCACCTGGCTGACGGGCTCGGTCGCCCTCGGCCAGGCGGCCGCGGTGACGGTCGCCGGACGGCTCGCGGACGCCCACGGCGCGAGCACCGGATTCGTCGTGCCACTGGTCGGGACCGTACTCGCACTGGTCACCCTGGTCGCGCTGCGTTCGAGGCTGGCGCCGGTCCGCGCGACCGTCACGGCCGTGCGTGGCGCGGTTCGCCGCGATGCTGTCACCGCTGGAGAATGACGATCCCTGCACTCGAAATAATTGGAACCAGGGGAGCCACGGGGACCGCTGGTTCCCCTGGAGCCACGAGAACCGCTGGTTCCCCTGGAGCCACGAGAACCGCTGGTTCACCGGGAGCCACGGGAACACCGGGAACGACTGGAACTGCGGAGTCAGCGGAATGCGGCAGTGTGACTCATGCGGACTTCTGCGGGCTCGTGCGCCACATGATGTGGCAGCCGCCCCACCCGGGCCGACGGCCCTCATGACGGCCGAGCCCAGACCGCTGCCCACCGGGCAGGTGACAGACGTTACTGCAAACAGCAGCCCGCAGCAGTTACCATTGACGACTGTTAGCACTCATCGAGTGAGAGTGCCAGGAGGAAGACAAGTGCCGACGTATCAGTACCAGTGCACCGAATGCGGCGAGGGCCTCGAGGCGGTGCAGAAGTTCACCGATGATGCCCTGACCGTGTGCCCGAGCTGCGAAGGACGCCTGAAGAAGGTGTTCTCGGCGGTCGGCATTGTCTTCAAGGGTTCCGGTTTCTACCGGAACGACAGCCGTGGCTCCTCGTCGAGCAGCGCGCCGGCATCATCCTCGGCGAAGACGACCGGTTCCGATTCGTCGTCGTCGACGGGGTCGGACGCGAAGTCTTCCGCCTCCTCCTCGGCCACCGCGTCTTCGTCGTCCTCTTCGACTTCGCCATCCTCTTCGTCCTCGACGAGTGGTACGTCGGCCGCCTGACCCGCACCGCACTCCCCGGGGACCCCGCCGATC
>NZ_JBHVFF010000051.1:0-35532 GCF_042801895.1 Streptomyces sp. NPDC057543
GCCCCGGGGTACCGGCCGTCGGCCCGTTGGTCGGGCAGCCGCGCGACGGCGCGGTTGGGGTCCCGCTCAGTCCCGCTCCGGGCTCTCCAGAACGGCCCGGGGGAACAAGCTCTCGGGCAATGTCACATTCCACGCCGTCAGAACCGGATTGCCGTGCTCGGTGCCGAGCCGCGAGACCGCCCCCGTGGCGAGCTGGAACAGCGTGCCCTCGGCCGGGGTCAGGCCGAGATAGCGGGCGGTGAGTACGCGCAGGAAGTGGGAGTGGGCGACGAGCGCGACGTCCTCCTCCGTATCACGGCCCGCGGCCCGCACGACCTGTGCCAGCACCCGGTCGGCACGCGCACCGACCTCGGCGGGCGTCTCACCGGGATGCGCCTCGGGACCGGGGGCGACCCCGTCGGTCCACAGATTCCACTCGGGGCGGGTGAGGCGGATCTCCTCGGTGGTCACCCCTTCGTAGCCGCCGTAGTCCCACTCACGCAGGTCGGGCGTGATGCGGGGCGCGGTGAGCCCGGCGAGCTCCGCGGTGCGCCGGGCGCGTACCGCGGGACTGACCAGGGTGAGCGCGATCTGCCGGTCGGCGAGCAGCGGAGCCAGGGCGCGGGCCTGGCGTTCACCCAAGGGGGTCAGGGGCAGATCGGTGTGGCTCGTGTGCTGCCCGGACCGCGACCACTCGGTCTCGCCGTGCCTGATCAGGATCAACTCGCCCATGGGTGTCATCCGCTCTCTGTGCTGTTCGTACTGCGTAACCGGCAAACCCCCTGGTCCACGATCGCATTCCAGGCGCCCGGGACGGGGCGACCGATGCCTCGTTTCCCGGGTACGGCAGGCTCATGTCCCGATCAACGCCACCGCATCATCGCAACCGAACAGAGAGGCTAGGACCGACCGACAAATGGGCTGTCCGGACCGTCCGGAACCGGTGGACTGTCGAGTTCGCGCAGGAGTACACGGGCCTGGTTCACTTCGGAATGGGGAGCGTTGATCTCAAGGTAGATGCCGAGGGCCTCGCGCAAGGCGCCCCTGGCCGTTTCGACGGCTTCCGTCGCACGGTAGGTCTGGCCCAGGTGGACCAGTGTCAAGGCCTCGTTGTAGCGGTGCTCCAGTGCACGGTTGAGGTCCAGGCTGTGCTGGTAGCAGTCGATGGCCTTCGTGTGATCGCCGAGTTGATGGTAGGCGTAGCCGAGGGTGTCCCAGGTGTTGGCCTGGCCTCGTTCGTCGCCCAGCTCCCGCTGGATGGCCAGCGCCTCCTGGCAGCGGCGTACCGACGCGTCGTGGTCCCCGAGCTGGGTGTGGTCCCAGGCCACCGCGTTCAGAGCGCGGGCCCGTCCAGGGAGGTTTCCAATCGAGGTGAACTGTTCGACGGCGCTCTGATCGTGCCGCAGAGCGGCGGGCTGGTCGCCGTCGCGCTCGTACAGCCAGCCCAGGGTGAGATTGGTGTGGGCGGCAGAGAGGAGATCGCCGTTCGTCTCCGAGAGGGCCAGCGCGTGGGCCAGTTCCTGGTGGGCTTCCGCCAAGCGCCCGGTCTCCGTGCAGGCCCAGGCGAGCGCGCGACGGGAC
Organism: Streptomyces sp. NPDC057543; assembly: GCF_042801895.1. Classification (NCBI taxonomy): domain Bacteria; kingdom Bacillati; phylum Actinomycetota; class Actinomycetes; order Kitasatosporales; family Streptomycetaceae; genus Streptomyces; species Streptomyces sp. NPDC057543. The sequence continues at coordinate 1,561 of NZ_JBHVFF010000051.1, forward strand.
TCCGCCTGGGCGGCCGGATCCCCGAGGCGAACCGCGGCGGCGAGCGCGGTGCTGTGCACGGCGGTGACGTCGGCCCACCACGCCCGGCGGGCGAGAAAGGTGGTGATCGCCCATGCCATCCGCCATGCCTGGGCATCGCGTCCGGCGCGTACCGCGTGGTTGACGGCCGCTGTCAGCACGGTGTGCTCGCGCGCGAACCACGCCATGGCCCGCTCGGCGTCGGCGAATTCCTCGAGGCGCGTGCCGTCCGCCGGCACCACCGGCACGAGCGGGTCGCGGTAGGGCAGCAGGAGCCGGTCGGCCGCGTACGCGGTATGCGCGTAGTGGTCGAGAACGCGGGTCAGTGCCGCATCCGCTTCACCGGCGGGGGCGACGGTCTCCGCCAGCTCCAGGGCATACGCCCGCAACAGGTCGTGGCAGGTGAAGCGGCCGGGGACGCGTTCCTGGACGAGGTGGTAGGCCTGGAGGCGGTGCAGCCGGGTACGGAGGCGGGGAAGCGGCAGGCCGGTGAGGCTGGCGGCGGCGGGCAGGCCGATGTCCGCCCCGGGTGCCTGGGCGATCTGCCGGAACACCCGGGCGGAATCGGTGTCGAGTGCGAGATAGGAGGAGGCGAAGACGATCCGTATGTCACCGTTCGTCTCGCCCGTCTCCAGGGCGTCCAGCGGGGTCTCCGCTTCCCGGAGTTCGGACGCCAGGGCGGTCAGGGTGAGCATGGGGTTCGTGGTGAGGCGGGCGGCGAGGACGCTGATGGCGATGGGGAGCCCGGCGCAGTGGTGGAGGAGTTCCGTCGCCGCCGCGGGTTCCGCGGTGATCCGGTCGGCACCGATGCGGCGGACGAGTAAGTCGCGCGCCTCGGCGCGGTCGAGCGTCTCCAAGGTGAGCTGGACGGCGCCGTGGGAGGCGGCCAGGCCGGGGAGCCGGTGACGGCTCGTGATCAGGACCGTGCAGGTGGCGCTGCCCGGTAACAGGGGCACCACCTGGTCGGTGTCACGGACGTTGTCGAGCATGATGAGCAGGCGCCGGCCTGCCGTGAGGCTTCGGTACAGCGCGGCCTGGGACTGGGGGGTGGCGGGAAGGCTCCCGGGATCGGCGCCGAGGGCTTCCAGGAAACCGCGCATGACCGTGTACGGGTCGGCCGGTTCACCGGAGGGGGTGAAGCCCCGCAGATCGGCGAACAGCTGACCGTCGGGGAAGCGCTCTTGCCAGCCATGCGCCCAGCGCAGTGCCAGCGAGGTCTTGCCGACGCCGCCGGTGCCGCAGATCGCGGCGATCAGCACGGTCCCGCTGTGCGGCTCGCCTTGCGGTGCCAACAGTTTGTCCAGGCAAACCAGTTCACTGTCCCGGCCGGCCAGCAGAGGCGGCGGAGCGGGCAGTTGTCTGGGGTGTGTCGTGGTGGTGTGCACCGGGTCGGACGCGGCGTCGCGCGTCGGCGGGGCGAGCCGCGGATCCGAGATCAGGATCTGCTGGTACAGGCTCCGCAGCGGCGGCGCCGGGTCGATGCCCAACTCCTCGACGAGACGACGACGCAGGTCCTGGTAGTGGTTGAGGGCGTCGGCGGGGCGTCCGCCGCGGTAGAGGGCGAGCATCAGCTGTCCGGCAAGCCGTTCGTCCAGAGGGTTGTCCTCGGCGAGGCCGGCCAGCACGGTCACCAGCTCGGTGTGGAGCCCGCGGCGCAGCTGGAGATCGCTCCAGTCCAGCACGGCCGCGAGGCGTTCGACCTGCGCCGCCTCGCGCCGGGAGTTGAACCATGGGGTGTCCATGCCGGGGCACAGGTCGCCCTGCCAGGTAGCGAGAGCCTCCTCGAAGAGGCGCGCCGCCGCTGTCTCGTCCCCCGCCTGCGCGGTGGTCCTGGCTCTGGCGGAGAGGGACCGGAAGCGGTGCAGGTCGACATCCGTGGCGGCTACGGCCAGTACGTATCCTCCCGACCGCCGCGCGATCTGCGCCTCCTCGGCCGCGGTGCGTAACGCGAGGCGCAGCCTGGAGAGGTAGCTGTAAAGCGTCGACCGGGCGCGCTGTGGGGCTTGCTCTCCCCAGACCCGGTCCACGAGTTCGTCCACCGTGACCACTTGGTTGGCTTCGAGCAGCAGCACCGCCAGAACGCGCCGCTGCCGAGCGGGTCCCAAGTCCAGCCGGTGGCCGTCGACCCGGACCTCGACCCCTCCCAACACACGGAACTCCACCTCCACACCAACCACCCCCGGGGCGCGATCCTAGACCGAAGCCAGCGGCTCCAAGCAGCTGTTTCAAGCTCTTTTCAAGGTTGGGACACGGTCGGTCGAGCAGGGTGATGGCCATCCCGTCGGACGGTCGGTGACGGGCTGCCGGAGGAGACAACGAAGCCGGCCGACGAGGACCCACCTGCCGAGAAGCAGGACGACATCCCGATCTCAAGGAGCACACATGCGTATTCGCCATGCCCTGGCAACGGCGTGCCTCGGCACCGCACTCACCCTGGGGGTCACGACACACCCCGCTACCGCGGCCCCGGCCAAGCCGATCGGCGACAAGATAGCCGAGCAGGCGCTCAGCCAGTACATCAGCACCAACGCCGAGGTGAAGAAGCGCAAGTACGAAGGCGCGGCCAACGGCGTCAACGCCAAGAACAACTGCAACTTCTACACCGGCTTCTGGACCGACCCGCGCAACCGCCGCTTCGACGGAACGAGCGCCCCGCGCACAGGCACCAACCGTGCTACTTGCGGCACGAGCAAGGGCTACATGTACGTCAACGGCACCAAGACCTGGACCCCCGTGAAGTGGAAGTCCCGCGCCTGGTGCTCCGACTTCGCGAAGTACACCTGGTACTGGGGCGGCGCGAAGGTCACGGGGATCAACTCGTCCGCCGGTTCCTTCTACAGCTACGGGCGTACCAACCACACCTGGCACTCTCGCGCCGACGTGGCCAAAAAGGGCGGCTACGTGCCCAAGAAGGGCGATGTCGTCAGCTACGACTGGGACAGGAACGGTGTCATCGACCACGTCGGTGTCCTCACCGCGTACAGCACCAAGTACAAGGCGTACTTCTCCGTCGAGGGCAACTCCAGTGAGAAGCTCAACTACAAGAACACCAAGCAGTCGGCTGTGTCACCGTACGTCGTCGGCTACACCTCGCCCAAGAAGCTCTGACGGTGGCCGCGGAACGGTAAGCCGGTACGGGAAAGGGCCGCACTCCGGATTCCCGAGTGCGGCCCTTCGGCTCTGCTGCCTACTTGCGGATCAGGCTGCGGAGCACGTACTGCATGATGCCGCCGTTGCGGTAGTAGTCCGCCTCACCGGGGGTGTCGATGCGGACGACCGCGTCGAACTCCACACCGGTGTCGGTGGTGACCTTGACCGTGCGCGGCGTGGTGCCGTTGTTCAGCTCGGTCACGCCGGTGAAGGAGAAGGTCTCCTCGCCGGTCAGGCCGAGGGCCTCGGCGCTCGCGCCCTCCGGGAACTGGAGCGGGAGGACGCCCATGCCGATGAGGTTCGAGCGGTGGATGCGCTCGTAGGACTCGGCGATGACGGCCTTGACGCCGAGGAGCGCGGTGCCCTTGGCGGCCCAGTCGCGGGACGAGCCGGAGCCGTACTCCTTGCCCGCCAGGATGACGAGCGGGATGCCCGCGGCCTGGTAGTTCTGCGAGGCGTCGTAGATGAACGACACCGGAGCGTCCGCCTGGGTGAAGTCGCGGGTGAAGCCGCCTTCGGTGCCCGGGGCGATCTGGTTGCGCAGGCGGATGTTCGCGAAGGTGCCGCGAATCATGACCTCGTGGTTACCACGGCGCGAGCCGTAGGAGTTGAAGTCACGGCGCTCGACGCCGTGCTCCGTGAGGTACTTGCCGGCCGGGGTGTCGGCCTTGATCGCACCGGCCGGGGAGATGTGGTCGGTGGTGACCGAGTCGCCCAGCTTGGCGAGCACCCGGGCGCCGGAGATGTTCTCGACCGGGGTCGTCTCCATCGTCATGCCCTCGAAGTACGGGGGCTTGCGCACGTAGGTGGACTGCGGGTCCCACTCGAAGGTGTTGCCGGTCGGGATCGACAGCGCCTGCCACTGGGCGTCGCCCGCGAAGACGTCCTGGTAGGACTTGTTGAACATGTCCTCGCCGATGGAGTTGGCGACGACGTCGTTCACCTCGGCCTCCGACGGCCAGATGTCCGCGAGGTAGACCGGCTTGCCGTCCTGGTCGATGCCCAGGGCGTCCTTGGTGATGTCCACCTTCATCGAACCGGCGATGGCGTACGCGACGACCAGCGGCGGGGACGCCAGGTAGTTCATCTTGACGTCGGGGTTGATCCGGCCCTCGAAGTTACGGTTGCCGGAGAGCACCGAGGTCACGGCCAGGTCGTGCTCGTTGACCGCCTTGGAGACCTCCTCCGGCAGCGGGCCGGAGTTGCCGATGCAGGTGGTGCAGCCGTAACCGACGAGGTTGAAGCCGACCTTGTCGAGGTACGGGGTCAGGCCCGCCTTGTCGAAGTAGTCGGTGACGACCTTCGAGCCCGGGGCGAGGGTGGTCTTGACCCACGGCTTGCGGGTCAGGCCCTTCTCGACCGCCTTCTTCGCCACGAGCGCCGCGGCGACCATGACGTACGGGTTCGAGGTGTTGGTGCAGGAGGTGATCGCGGCGACGGTGACGGCGCCGTGGTCGATCTCGTACGTCGTGCCGTCGGGGGCCGTGACCGTGGTCGGGCGCGTCGGGACACCGTTGGTGGCGGCCGGGGCGTCGGAGGCCGGGAAGGACTCCTTGCCCGCCTCCTCGTCCTCGGAGACGTAGTTGCGGACGTCCTGCGCGAACTGCTGCGAGGCGTTGGCGAGGACGATGCGGTCCTGCGGGCGCTTCGGGCCGGCGATCGACGGGACGACCGTCGACAGGTCCAGCTCCAGCTTCTCGGAGAAGTCCGGCTCGGCGGCCGGGTCGAGCCAGAGGCCCTGCTCCTTGGCGTACGCCTCGACGAGCGCGACCTGCTGCTCGTCACGGCCGGTCAGACGCAGGTACTTCAGCGTCTCGCCGTCGATCGGGAAGATCGCGGCGGTGGAGCCGAACTCCGGCGACATGTTGCCGATGGTGGCGCGGTTCGCGAGGGAGGTGGCGGCGACGCCCTCACCGTAGAACTCGACGAACTTGCCGACGACGCCGTGCTTGCGGAGCATCTCGGTGATGGTCAGCACGAGGTCGGTGGCGGTGGTGCCGGGCTTCAGCTCGCCGGTCAGCTTGAAGCCGACGACGCGCGGGATGAGCATGGAGACCGGCTGGCCGAGCATCGCGGCCTCGGCCTCGATGCCGCCGACGCCCCAGCCCAGAACGCCGAGGCCGTTCACCATGGTGGTGTGCGAGTCGGTGCCGACGAGGGTGTCGGGGTACGCCTGGCCACCCCGGACCATGACCGTACGGGCCAGGTGCTCGATGTTGACCTGGTGGACGATGCCGGTGCCCGGGGGGACGACCTTGAACTCGTCGAAGGCGGTCTGGCCCCAGCGCAGGAACTGGTAGCGCTCCTTGTTGCGGCCGTACTCCAGCTCGACGTTCTGAGCGAACGCGTCGTTGGTGCCGAACTTGTCGGCGATGACGGAGTGGTCGATGACCAGCTCGGCCGGGGCGAGGGGGTTGATCTTGGCCGGATCACCACCCAGCTCCTTGACGGCCTCACGCATGGTGGCGAGGTCCACGACACACGGCACACCCGTGAAGTCCTGCATGATCACGCGGGCCGGCGTGAACTGGATCTCCTGGCTGGGCTGTGCCTGGGAGTCCCAGCCGCCGAGCGCCCGGATGTGGTCGGCGGTGATGTTCGCGCCGTCCTCGGTGCGGAGCAGGTTCTCCAGCAGCACCTTCAGGCTGTAAGGGAGGCGCGCGGAGCCCTCGACCTTGTCCAGCCTGAAGATCTCGTACGACTCGTCGCCCACGCGCAGCGTGCTGCGGGCGTCGAAGCTGTTCGCCGACACGACAGTCTCCTTCATCAATGTGCGCGTACTCCGCGCCGCGCCTCATTACGGCGGGCGCCGCGTGGTGCCGCCTACGGCCCCTCGACCATCCGCTGAGGCAAGGATTGGTTAGGCAACCCTTACCCGATGGCGGACTGCGGTGCGCCTTCGGCATATATCTCGATGTCGAGATAACTCTAGTACATCACCGTAGCGCGGTCATGTGCGGGCGCCCTTGATCTCTCGCAGTGAAGGTTGAGCGTTTCTCAGCGAAGGCAGGTGACCGCCGCGGCGACCACCGGCGGGCATGTGGGGTACGAGTCATGGCTGGAGCGGGACCGGCTGATCCTGCTCGACTTCGACCCGGCCGTGGCCGGGATCGCTTCCCAGCCGTTCTGGCTGCACTGGCGTGAGGACGGGAAGAAGCGGCGTCACGCCCCGGACTGCTTCATACGGCGCTGACGGACACGCCCAGGTGGTCGATGTCCGTGCCGAGGATCAGGTCGATGGGCGGACCGCGGAGACGTTCGCCGCGACTGAGCGGGCCTGCACGGCGGCAGCCTGGGAGTTTCGGCACGTCGGCTACCCTTCCGGCAGCCGCGTGGGCTTCGGGCGGGGCGGAAACGCTGCAGCCATGCGGCCTGCATACGCCGCCGGATCGACAGAGGCGAGTCCCCTCTGCCATCACCGGACCCCGCCACCCCACCCGGACAACAACCGACAACCTGCGCCGCATGGTCAGGCCCCCCTGAAGCCAGGACGCATGAACCACATACGTCTGACGTGCTCAGCCGCCTGCCGCACCCGGCTCTACCTCCAGCGCAAGAAGGCCCGGCTCGCTCAAGATCACTCGATGTGACTGATTCCCGATCGTCGTTGTCAAGCAGTCGGAGTGTCATGCGGAAGGGCGGGTTCGTGGTCAGGGATTGCGCCACGGTAATCCTCTGCGCCACCGCCAAGAGCGGCTCGGGCCGCAGCCAGACGCTCCCTGGATTCGGCTATCCACTCCTCGCCCATGTCGAGCGGCACGGAGACGACGATCTGAGTGCTGGTGCCGTCATGGACTTCGACCACGTAGGGGTCGTCGGAAATGAATCGTAGATAGGCGGTACGGCCTGACTGGGGCCAGTCTGCGGTGAACGGCTCGTCGAGGTCGGCCTCCTGTTCGGCTTCCTCGATGGCGTCCAGAAGCCGACCCCAGTCCGAGAGGTCCTCGGAGTCGAACCCGAGGTAGACAGTCCCGTTGACGAAGCCACTGGTGACGACGGCCTCCGCGTCGTAGTACCGGACGCCGAGGCTTTCGAGGGTGGGCTCGGTCGAACGCAGACGAACGCTGATGCTCTGGCTGAGGTCGGCCAGCCGGATCAGCTCCATCGCATCGGGCTGTGTGTTCGTGTCCATGGCCGGGAACCTACGGCAGGCGCTCAGGAACGACTCCGACGGGTGTGGGCTCCGCTTCCGCTGGCAAGCACGTGATCGTCATACGGCGGCTGGTTGGGGTCGAGGCGGCCCGCTCATACCCGCCTGCCCCGGCGGGCTTGCCGCTTTGTTCAGCCGTGCTCGGGCTCCACCGGGAGCCACAGCCCGCGTCGTCCGGCTCCTTCTCGTACGGGAAGCGCAGTGGGAACGTGCCCAGCGAGTAGCGCGGCTCCCAGCATCCCGCGCCGACGAGCAGGTCGTACGCGCGCTGCAGGGACGGGGAGTTGGGCGCGGCGGCGAACGGCCCCCGCGCCATGCCGGCCACCCAGTGCACGGGCTGCGTCCACGTCGCTGGATCGTCCGGGTCGCATCCCGTCTCTCGCCACAGCAGCCGCGCGCAGTCCGCGGCCACGCGCGGCGCGACGGCGCCCTCCGACTTCACGAAGCCGTCACGGAGGAAGCGGGATACCAAGGTCGTGTCATCCATGCCCCCATCGTGCGGCGACACCGGTCCCTGTCACCCGACATTCTCCGCACCGCCTTTGTCGGGTGTTCACCGAGCCCCTTCTTGCCCCTCTGAGGCCGGAGGCAACCGCCCTGCGGTCACAGGACCACATTGCCGAGACGGGCAAACACTCCGCGTCCTCCTGCCCGATCAAGTCGGGTGCACGAGGCAGCCCGGAAAGTCGAGCGGCAGCGGTCGGCCCGGCTCGCTCTCCCTTTGAAGAGCAGCAGCCGGTTGCCACTTCTCGTCGGCCACGCCCGGCACTCGGACGGGCCAACTGCTCAGAGGCCGGCTGAAGGGCGCAATCACACTCGAACCGCGAAGCCCCCGACCAACCACTCAACCTTCAGTGAGAATCGCTCAATCTTCACTGCGAGAGGTCAGCCCTGGCCGACCGCCTTTCGCGGCGGGGCGTCGGCCACCGGGTCACCTGCCGAGCCACGCGAGAGCGGCGACCGTCAGCGCGCTGACGCCGGTGTTCAGGGTCGGCTGGACGACCGGGGCGAAGGCGGGGCTGTGGTTCACCGGGATGTCCTGGGCGACGGTCCCGTTCCTGGCGGCCTCGGCGTACAGGCCGGGGTCGATGCCCCCGATGCCCCAGTAGGTGAACGGCGCACCGAACGCCTTGGGGATCTCGCTCATGTCCTCGCTGGCGGTCTGCAGGTCGATGGTGTGCGCGTCGTCGCCGAAGTGGGCGGCGAACGCCTCGGCGACGCGCCGGGTCGGCGCCTCGTCATTGACCGTGGGCGGGAAGGTGACGGTCTTCTCGATCTCGGGCGGCCTCGGCGATCGGGATGCCTGGCTCTCCGCCTCGACGATCCGCTCGATCGCGTTCAGGACGTGCGTGCGCGAGGCGTCGTCGTAGGTACGGACGTTGAGCTGGATGACCGCGCGGTCGGGGATGACGTTGGGGCCGGTGCCGGCATGAACGCTGCCCACGGTGACGACGGCCGGGGTGGTGGCGGCCAGTTCCCGGGAGACGATGGTCTGCAGGCGTACGACGATCATCGCGGCCATCACCACGGGGTCGACCGCGGCCTGGGGCATGGAGCCGTGCGCGCCCCGGCCGTACACGGTGATGCGCAGGCTGTCGGCGGCCGACAGGAACGGTCCGGAGCGAGTGCCGACATAGCCGGCCGGATAGGGCAGGACGTGTTGCGCGAGTACCACGTCGGGTCGGGGGGCCTTCGACGTCAAGCCGTCGTCGATCACGGCGTCGGCGCCGTCGCCGTTCTCCTCCGAGGGCTGGAAGAGCGCTACGAAGGTGCCTCGCCAGGCGTCCTTGGCCTGGGCCATCAGCCGTGCGCAGCCGATCAGACAGGTCACGTGTACATCGTGCCCGCAGGCGTGCATCACGGGCCGTTCGGTACCGTCTTCGCCGGTCACCGTGGCCGTGGAGGCGTAGGGCAGGCCGGTCTGTTCGCGTACCGGGAGGGCGTCCATGTCGGCGCGGGCCATGACGACCGGACCCTCGCCGTTGACCAGGGTGCCGATCACCCCGGTTCCGCCGATGCCTTCGGTGACTTCGTAGCCGAGGTTCCGCAGGGCGTCGGCCGCCTTCTTCGCCGTGCGGTGCTCCCGCAAGCCGAGTTCGGGGTGTCTGTGCAGGTCCTTGTAGATGCCCTCCAGATCGGAGCCGATGCGGTCGAGGCCTGCCAGCACGGGGTGGGCACGGTCGGTCATGGAGGCTCCTTGCGCGAGTGGGACTCTCCCCCCCGGCACGTCCCGTCGAAGAAATCGACATCGCGGACATCGTGGATACAGGGCGAGCCTAGTCCGGGCTTCCGTGGCCGTCAGGCCGGAGACCTCGTTCGGTAGTCTCGCCGCCGCACTCCTCCCCTCGTCCGACGGACACAGCGCTCGCGCGGTGGGCGCGGGAAAGCACCGCCTGCGGTGGGACGGGTGCCCGGACGAAGGAGGAACATGAACGACGCCACCGAGTTCAAGGACATCCCGCCGACCACCCTGGCCGATCTCCTGGGCCGCGAACAGGTCATGGACATCGGCATCCGGCCACTGTGGCCGTCCATCCCGCGAGTCGCCGGACCGGCCTTCACCGTGCGCTGCCCTCCGGGCGACAACCTGATGCTGCACGCGGCCATCCACCGCGCGGAACCCGGCTCGGTCATCGTCGTCGAGGCGGGGGACGTGGACTACGCGCTCGCCGGAGGGAACGTCTGTGCCGTCGCCCAGCGCCGCGGCATCGCGGCGTTCGTGACCGACGGAGTGATCCGCGACCTCGCCGAGGTGCGCGAGATGGGCTTTCCCGTCTTCGCCAGGGGAGTCATCCCCATCCCGGGTACGAAGAAGGACGTCGGGCCGCTCAATGCCCCCGTGCGGTGCGGTGGAGTGACCGTCGCCCCCGGCGACATCGTGGTGGCCGACGAGGAGGGAGTCGTGGTCACACCCCGCGACCGCCGGGAGGACGTACTGCGCGACGCCCGGAAGAAGTTGACCAAGGAGGCCGGGGAAACCCTCGACGCGTGGGAGAAGGCTCACCGCGAGCGCATCGACGCGATCCTGGCCGAAGGCGGCTTCGAGGGCTGACCTGCGGGCCGGGCCGAGGCCGGTGTACGTCCACCCCGGACGGACGTACACCGCGCGCCTTCCCGACGAGCCCGGTGGACCATGGAACGCATGGCGCATCCGTGACCCGCACCGTTCGTCACGCGATCGCGGCCGGACAACTGCCACGCCTGCACACGGCCGTCACCCGAACGGCGTACCCCACCTCAGGGCTCATCTCATATCTGAGATAACCTTTCGTCATGTCAGACGATTACCTCGTACGCATCGGCAAGCTCATCCGTGACGCACGTCAGCATCGTGGCTGGACACAGAGTCAGCTCGCCGAGGCGCTCGCCACCAGTCAGAGCGCCGTCAATCGCATCGAGCGCGGCAACCAGAACATCAGCCTTGAGATGATCGCGCGCATCGGTGAAGCACTCGACAGCGAGATCGTGTCGCTCGGCTACGCCGGGCCCATGCACCTGCGAGTGGTCGGTGGGCGTCGGCTCTCGGGCTCCATCGACGTCAAGACGAGCAAGAACGCGTGCGTGGCGCTGCTCTGTGCCTCACTGCTCAACAGGGGCCGTACGGTGCTGCGCCGCGTGGCCCGCATCGAGGAGGTCTACCGCCTCCTGGAGGTGCTGAACTCCATCGGCGTGCGGACCCGGTGGATCAACGAGGGGATCGATCTGGAGATCATCCCTCCCGCCCGGCTCGACATGGACGCCATCGACGCGGACGCCGCCCGCCGGACCCGTTCCATCATCATGTTCCTCGGCCCGCTGCTGCACCGGATGGACGCGTTCAAACTTCCGTACGCGGGCGGCTGCGACCTCGGTACGCGGACCATCGAGCCGCACATGATCGCGCTGCGCCGGTTCGGCCTGCAGATCGCCGCGACCGAGGGGCTCTACCACGCACAGATAGACCACTCGGTCACGCCCGACCGTCCCATCGTGCTCACCGAGCGCGGGGACACCGTGACCGAGAACGCACTGCTGGCCGCCGCCCGGCACGACGGCACGACCGTCATCCGTAACGCCTCCTCCAACTACATGGTTCAGGACCTCTGCTTCTTCCTGGAGGCACTGGGCATACGCGTGGACGGCATCGGAACGACCACACTGACCGTGCACGGCGCTCCGCACATAGATGTGGACGTCGACTACTCCCCCTCCGAAGACCCGGTCGAGGCGATGAGTCTGCTCGCCGCCGCCGTGGTGACGGAGTCCGAGCTGACGATCCGCCGGGTACCGATCGAGTTCCTGGAGATAGAGCTCGCGGTACTGGAAGAGATGGGCGTCGACTGCGACCGTACGACGGAGTACGCCGCCGACAACGGCCGTACCAGGCTGGTCGACCTCACGGTCCGCCCCTCCAAACTGGAGGCGCCGATCGACAAGGTCCACCCCATGCCGTTCCCCGGGCTCAACATCGACAATGTGCCCTTCTTCGCGGCCATCGCCGCCTCGGCCCAGGGCCAGACCCTCATCCACGACTGGGTCTACGACAACCGGGCCATCTACCTCACCGACCTGAACCGCCTCGGCGGCAGGCTGCAGCTCCTGGACCCGCACCGGGTACTCGTCGAGGGCCCGACCCGCTGGCGCGCCGCCGAGATGATGTGCCCGCCCGCGCTGCGGCCCGCCGTGGTGGTGCTGCTCGCCATGATGGCGGCGGAGGGAACGTCCGTACTGCGCAACGTGTATGTCATCAACCGCGGTTACGAGGAGCTGGCGGAGCGGCTCAACTCCGTGGGCGCGCAGATCGAGATCTTCCGGGACATCTGACCGGCGGGGTGTCGTGCCCCTTGGAGGCAAGGGGCACGACACCTCAACATGCCAGCTGACCTGCGGATACTCACCTTCACGGCCCTCCATTGATCACTGTTGTTTTTCAGCACCTTGTGCAACGCACGTGCAAGATGATCTTAAATGGTTGACGACACGTCAGAGATACGTGAGTACCCGTCAGCCTTCACGGAGGGTTATCGCCGAACCTCGCAACGTCCGATGTCGGTCGTGTCACGCCGACCGCGTCTGGTCGACGAGGTGAACCGCCATCTGCCCGACGTCTCCGGCCTCGCGATGCAGCCTGGGGTCCGGCCGCGCATCCGAGTCCTCCGGCTGACCACTTTGCCACGCAGAAGAGGACCCGCACCACGCGGGCGCGGGTCCTCTGTCGTAGACGGGCGCCGCGTCCTGGCGAGGTCGAGCAGGAGGCTCGACCGTCCGTCGCGGTCCAGCTCGGCGAGCACCGGCATCAGGGTGTCAGCGTGGCGGGAGGTCCAGGACAGCGCCACGACGTCCCGCTGCTGCAGGTCCGACGGGAGCGGGCTCGGGTCCGTGTTCGCCGTGCTGACACGGGCCCGGTTGCGTAACTGGGCGGAGCGGGTCGGGTTGTACGGAGCCGCTGCCCCGAGCAGGTACGCGATGCCGGACCAGGTGACGGTGTACGCGAGGTACTCCCGCGAGCTGCTCGAACGCAGGCCGACGCGCCCTTCATGCGGGGCAAGAGCGAGAGGTGCCGGAGTCGATGCGAACGGCTCCCATGCCTCCAGAGCCAGCAGCTTGCGCAGGACCTCGGTCACGAAGCGCCGAACGGGAACGTGCTGGACGTGGAGCCAGCTAGCGCCGCCCGGTGTAGAGGCGAGCGAGGCGCCGTAGTGTTCCAAGGCGCCCATGACGTTGCTGACGAGAACGCGCAGCTCCTGCCGGTCGACGGGCATGGCCTCCAGCTCCCCGGCCCGGATGTGGTCGGTCGTGACGTGGTCCAGGGCGCCGCTGCCGACGAGAGCCCACCGGGGCTGGCCGGCGAAGTCGGACCGGACCAAGCTCAAGCCGCCGGTCGCGCGGGTGCTCACACCAGGCTCCCCTCGACGAACGGCGTGCCGAAACGCAGGAGTTGCAGCAGTCCCTGGGGCGCGACGGCGATCTCGGGTGCGGGCGAGGTGGGCTGCCCGTATCCCCACCCCGCATGGACGTAGGCGACACCGGCGCGGGCCGCCGCTTCCTGGTCGACCGCCATGTCCCCCACGTACACAGCTGCGGCGGGGTCGACTCCGAGGTCGACCAGGGCCAGGAGGATCGGGTCCGGTGCCGGCTTCGTGCGGCCCATGCTGCTCGACGTGCGAACGGTGGCGAAGGGACAGCCGAGTTGGGCAAGGAGCGGTGCAGCGCGGTCCAGGGGCTTGGACGTCACGACTCCCAACCGCCAGTCCGCAGCAGCGAAGGTGTGGAGCACCTCCGCGATACCGGCGAACTGCCGGGCGAGGTGGGACGCAGCCTGGGACGCCGCCTTGTACGTCTCATGGACGAGCTGGGCGTCCCTCACTCCGAGGCGGCGCATGATGTCGTCGAACTCGCGCCCCAAGTGGCGCTGGTACGAGGCGAACGGCACGTCGAGGCCATGAGTCGCCCGGACCTCACGCCACGCCCTCTCCATGACCGGCCGCGTGTCGAGCAGGACGCCGTCGAGGTCGAGGAGAAGGGCACGTGGCGGCGTATCGGAAGGGGTTCGCTTCGTCGGCACAGATCCGACCAAAGGTGGAGGAATCGGGCGGTTCGTCACGGCGAGATCTCCTCGAAGGAAGGGAAGGGTGGCGGGCGGCTGGGCGAACGTCCCGTGTCACAAAGCCCGACGACGCTCGCCGGACAGGAACAGAGCGGTGTGTCTGCCGAGCCAGCAGCGTTCCTGCTCGGCCCACCCGTTCTGGAGGGCCTGTACCTGTCCCTCGGTGAAGCCGCGTTGCCATGGCCTCTCGTCCGGCTCGGCTCCACGCTCGGACCAGACGCGGACGAGGACGTACAACTGCCCACCAGGCCGCAGCCAACGTCGTGCGTCGACCATGAAGGGCTGGTGATCGATGAACGGCAGGACGTTGCGGCAGACGATGAGATCGAGCGAGGCGAGCTGCAGCCTGGGCGGGATGGCATGAGCATCGAAGTCGTGAACCCCGTAGTGCAGCCGGCTTCCGACGCCTTGCCTTTGCGCGGTCTGGATCGCGGCCGACGAGAAGTCCAGGCCCAGCACGTCGTAGCCCAAGCGGGAAAGCTGCCTGCTGAAGCTGCCGATGCCACACCCGACGTCGAGCACGGACGCCCCGGCGGACGGGGTGACGCGCCGAAGGAAACGGTTGACCTCGGTGTCGGTTACGAGGCGGTCCATGGCCCGGCCCTCGCGGTACCAGGCATCCCACTGGGCGGGGCTGAGGCGGTCTTTGATCGCGGTCATGCCGCGCCCTGCGGGTCACCTGCAGGCACGGCGCAAAGGTCGAATCCGGCCTCGCGGAGCGGCAGGAGATGTAGTGCCTGGCTGATGTGTCCCTCGAACGTCAAAATGGTCCTCCGATCAGGCGGATTGGTAGACGGTGACGAGCACTGCGAACACGGTGACGACGAGGAGAAACTGAGCGCCGGCCTGTCTCCAGCCCCAGCCCTTCGCATCCATCCACCGCCACGGACGCCTTCAAGTCGCACCGGACGGCTCCTCGGGGATCACGAGGTGAATGAACGCTTGGTACCGCTCACCCAGCCCCTTGATCACGGCGCGATACTCGTCGTCATCGGAGCTGATGTTGTGCCGGTCTAGGACGATCACGCCGTCCGCGAAGCCGCCTCGGATCAGTCGCTCGACCTCCCCCCAGCCAGGGCGCTTCCAGGGCGGTGTGTAGACGCCACGGCCGGCACCCGAGCCGGGGAGGTACGTCGTGGTCACGGGAACGGCTACGTCGTGAAACCTTGCTCCCATTGCGTAGCCGTGCTGCTCGGCCTCGGTCTGGAGGGTGTTCCAGTCCTCATCCGGGCTGGCACTCCTGCTCGGCACCAAGCTGTAAGCCAGCACCCGGAGACATCGATCACCGGAGCGGCGGTTGCGCCTTTCGGTCGCCTCGCGGCGAAACTGTTGACGGAGCCGGACGAGCTGGCCGCTGCGCGACGGACGCTCCAGCGGGGCGGGGTTGCGGTGCCACTCCTGGGGTCGAGCGGCGTCGGCGCCCGTCCAGTCCCGGGATCCCTGCATCAGGCTGATCCGTGGACTGGAGACGGCGATCATGTCGTCCAGGCTTCTGCTTGTCTTCATGGTCGCCTTCCTCTAGATCGCGCTCAGCCCTCGCAGGGCTCACCCGACGGTTGCGTGATGCGTTCGGTCCGACCGACCACTACGTCGCTACTCACGTGAATCAAGGTCGTGCCAGGCGCCGTTCGGATACCGTGTGATCAGCTCGTACCGACGATGAAAGCGGTACGGAACCCCGGTGGGCAGGCCCTTGATGGAGCCCCGCACGCTGGCTCCGCAGGCCCCATGGAGAGCCGCCGGTTTCGCTGGCATCGACCGCAGGCGAACGAAAGCTCACGGTGGAGGAGGAAGCGTGGGGCAGCAGCCGAACGAGCTGACTCCGGATGCCGGCCCATGGCACCGCTGGGGTTACGAGCTACGCCAGTTCCGCGAGGCCCGTCTGCTGTCGCAGCAGGCTCTGGCTCGCAGAGCATTGATCGACCGTTCACATCTCGGGCGCTTCGAGCGCGCTGAACGTCCTGTCCCGAAGCACGCGGCCATCGCTCTCGACGATGTCCTCGATGCCGCTGGTGCCTTGGTTCGTGGCTGGGACAGCGCGGAGCGCGAGGCTCCCCAGGACTGCTCTGTCCCGGTGTCCAGAGCCGGGACAGCGACTCATGGGGCCAGTACACGGGGCCATGGGGCCAGCGGCCCGGAGACCCTGGCCATGAGCGCGGTCGTGCGGGCAGGCTCACTTGGAGACGACACGGACCCGGTCGTCGTCCCCGCCCGAATCCACGGAAGGATCCTCTTCGTGCCCGTGCCCCGCCGCGTTGTTCTCGCCTCAGGGATCGCCGGCCTGGCTGCGACAGCCATGCCGGCCGCGACGCCGGCGGCTGCCACCGGACTCGCCGACATGGGGTCTCCCTTTGAGCACTTCGCGCAGCTCCGCCGGGTGATGATCCAGACCGACAACCTCATTGGCCCCCGGCACGTGTTGCCCGCCCTGCAACAACACCTCGTCTCCCTTGCCACGAGACGCCGAGCCGCTCGTGGCACCGACGCCGTCGAGCTTCTCGCCCTGGAGACGCGATACGAAGAGCTGGCAGGCTGGTTCGCCCAGGACATCGGCGACGAGCGCACCGCCCCCGGTCACACCGCGCACTGCCTGAGTACGCAAACGCTGCGCAGGCGCCGAACCGGCACCTCCTCTGAACCTCGGATTCAGGGAACTTACAGGGAACCTTCAGCACTTTTCGAGAGGCTTTCGACAGGCTCGTTGTCGCCCAAAGAGGCGAGCCGCTGAAAGACCGGAAAGAGCTTCCGGCACAGGCAAGGGGCCACCTTCTTCCCAGGGACATGCCACTCAAGATCTTGCAGGCCATGCGACCCTCGCACGAAACCGATGCGCGCCAATACCCGCTCACATGCCCGCGCCCGCAGCAACGTCGCCTCTGTTCGCCCACTGACACCACCTGGCCCCACCAACTCCGTTTGCCGCACGCCTGGGCGTGGGCTGCCCTGAGCGGTACGTCCAGAGCATGACTGAACGCCGCCCGTATCCGAGTGATCTGTCCGATGCCCGC
The DNA here is from genome assembly GCF_042801895.1 of Streptomyces sp. NPDC057543. Lineage (NCBI taxonomy): Bacteria > Bacillati > Actinomycetota > Actinomycetes > Kitasatosporales > Streptomycetaceae > Streptomyces > Streptomyces sp. NPDC057543. Next base: position 18,473 of record NZ_JBHVFF010000051.1, read on the forward strand.
TGGGAGTTGATCGAACCGGTCCTGACCGACTGGCGGGCCGAGCGCCGCAGCAGGGCCCTGAACATCGGCCGCCACCCGAGCACGACCTGCGTACCATCCTGGACGCCATCCTCTACGTGGACCGCACCGGAGTGCAGTGACACTACCTCCCCCACGACTTCCCGCCCTGGGAAACGGTCCACGGCTACTTCGCCAAGTGGGAAAAGGACGGCGTGTTCGCCCAGCTCAGCGGGCTGCTGCGGAGCCTGCCGCGTGAACACGAAGGTCGCAACGCCGAACCGACAGCGTGCGTCATCGACGCACAGAGCGTGAAAACCTCCACAAGCGTTCCCGCCACGAGCCAGGGCACGGACGCGGGCAAGAAGATCGTCGGCAGGAAGAGAAGCATCGTGACGGACACACTCGGCCTGCTTCTGGCGGTCCTGGTCACGGCCGCGAGCGTCCAGGACTCCGTCGCCGGCACCAGCCTGATCGACACGGTGGCTGCCGAGCACACCACGATCCGAAAGGTCTGGGTCGACGGCGGCTACCGCCAGCACCTCGTCGAGCACGCCGCGACCCTGGGCATCGACATGGAAATCACCCAACGCAAGCCCGGGACCAGGGGCTTCGCCCCCATCCCGAAACGGTGGGCCGTCGAGCGAACCTACGGATGGCTGATGTTTCACCGCCACCTGGTCCGCGACTACGAAGCCCTGCCCACCCGCTCCGAAGCCATGATCCACCTCGCCATGACCGACCTCATGGCCCGCCGCCTCACCGGGGAAACCACCGTGTCCTGGCGCGGCCCAACATCCCAGGACGAAACACAATCCACGGGATGAAACACCGGGAGAAAACGACCCCTTAAGGGAATTGGCGCGCGAATGCAGCATGAGCACCTGGGGCCTGTCGCAGAAAGCTCGCCGGTGCAACATCACCGTCCACCCTCCGGGCGGCTGCAACGGCCTCGGCCACCTCGACCTTCCCCCACAACTCTCACCGGCGATGCAAGCTGTCACCGAGGGCCGCGAAGCCCTGGACCGGTTGCGCACCATCGTCCAGGTCGTCGGCCATGACAGCATCCCGGCGGCCGCCGACAGCTTCTACGGCGGCAGGAGTGTCACCCTCGGCCAGCGCATCTACGCTATCGAGCGCAGGGCAGGCTTCCGCATCATCAACCGTGACACTCGGCCCCTCGCACCCACGCCCCGCGGGCGCGACTTCCTCCACGAAGCACAGCAGATCCTGCGCATCGCAGACCACGCCAACCTATCCCGGCCCGATCCACTATGAGCCCCAGGACCGGGTGCCGCAGGTGGTGACAGCCCAGCCCCGCGTTCACGTTCCAGGAGGGCCCGTCCAGTTTGCGATGTACACGACGGGGCTGGCACCCGCGAGCGGGCGAGGCACGCCGCCCGCTCACAGCCATACGGCCAACGCCCCTCTCTCTGCCCCCTGCATGCGGGATCCGTAACAGGCGTCATTGTGACGAGGATCACGAAGGTCGCGGACTGTATTCGTGGGGCCGCGCGTGCCATTTGCGCAGCTCCCTCCCGCTGCGGTGCTGATGGCTGAAAGCCGCTCATCCCGTGATGATGTGCCCCACTAGGGCGAGTTGAACAACTCTCCATGCAACAAGATGAGTTGAGTCATCAGGGTCGGCGTCAGCGAGCGGGTGGCGCGAGTCAACGCGTCTTCGCCGCAGCGGCCTGAATGCATGCCGCCCCGCACCGGAAAACCTGACACGGGCACTGAATGGGACCTCTCGGGATCTCCTGGGCATCTGCGGCTACGAGCAGTAACTCAAGGCCATCCTGGGCTCTTGAGAGCAGGTCCTAGGGCCTGGACCCCTCCCTCAGGCGGTCGCCATGGCCTACTTTCAACACCCAGCGAAGCACGGGCGCCTCGACCGCTGGCCTGGGTTCCGGAGCCCAGGCCAGCGCGCCCATGAACCTCGCTCGTGCGCCGGCCGTCGGATTGCGGTGCGGCGCATCGTAAAGCAGTGGGATCGGCCATCACATCACAGCGGTGCCCTGCGGGGCGCCCACATGGGAGGGGATGAGATGAAGTTCGAGGTACTGCGTTCCAGGGCGGGTATAGCCGCTGCCATCAGCGCTGCCTGCACTGGTCTGTTCTGCAGGGCTGACGTCTCGCCAGTTGGGCCTGACCGGCACCGTTCCAGCCGCCGAGGAATGGCTTCGCTGGACACTTAATTCTTCCAGCGGAGTTCCGTTCGGTTTCGCCGAGTTTTTTCGGCTTGGTGCGGGCCTGTGATCTATGCGCGTCTGCGCCGGGTGAATGGCCGCAACCGGACAACCTCGACGGGCCGCGCCTGCAGGAGTTCATGCGCTGGTGCTCGACGACATCGACTCCAGGTCGGAGCAGGTCTGGTGAAGACCTGCTGCGAAACCGAGAACTCGCTGCAATATGCAAGTAGTTGGAGGTTTCATCCAAGTGATGGTCAAGGTGACAGCGCCCGGACTGCGGACGGTTCGGGCGCTGGGCCTGGTGTCAGTGTGTGTGGTGGGAGTCGGCTGCACAGGCGGTGCCACTGGCAAAGCCCCCGTAGCGGATCGGCAGACGTCCCCGAGCGCTGCCCAGAGCAGTCCATCCCCGCGTCCAAGCCCGGTGCCTTCGCTGCACTCCGAAGGTCGCACGCGCGTCCTGAAGTACGGCGACCTGATTGTGCACACCACGCCGCAGGAGTGAGGCGTGCGCACCGAGATCAGGTGGCCAACACCTACGAGAGGGATGCGACGTACTCGGTCAAGATCAGTGTCGCTGACGGCGAGGGCTGGGTTGCTGCCAAGCGTTTCTGGCTCCAGGGCATTCCTCCAGGGGAATCCCGCGGCGATGCTGCGGTGATCGGCTCGGATATCCCAGGACAGGTTCCGCAGGTTCCAAAGATCTACGTGGACGAGTTCACTCCCCTCGTCGATCGCAGGTAGAGATGGGGCACTCAGCGTGTGGCCATAAGACCGGGCAGCGCGCCGGCACAGTTGCGCTGGCCGCCATGAGCGCGACCGGACGATGGTATCGAATGCAGAGCCGCTCCGCGCCGCAGAGCGACCAACAGTGAGTCCAGGTGGAGCTGCCAAGGCACGTGAGGCTGCCGCGAAGTGGAGTCGGAATCTCGTACGGCTCCGCTATAGAGGCTGAGTCGCACTGCTCGGGCACCGTCACGATGCACCACACAAAGAGGAGACGTGTGTTGAAACGCAAGAGACCTATCGGTGGCATAGTCGCGACCTTGGTTGCCTGTGCCACCCTCACCAGCCTCATGCAAATTCCCGCCACGGCGGCGCCGCCCCCCGGCGGAGTCGCTGCCAAGCCGTCGCCCGAGAGCAACCCACCAGCGCCGCCAACCGTGCCACCCAGGCAGCGCGATGCCGTCCTTGGAAAGGGCTGGAAGAAGTCGGCCGACCGGGCCGTGACGGCCGCGGCGGACACGGACGGGCTGAACATCTTGGTCGCCGACAGCACCACAGCGTATGAGTGGAAGACTGCAGCGATCCTTGCTGAGCCGGGGATGCCGGCGGACTCGTGGATCGGCAACCAGTGCGTGATGGACCGTACGCACGTGGCGGCGGTGTACGCGCCGCGCACGGCCACCAACCACCCGGACATGATGCTGGGCGGCGCCTTCACCGCCATCGTCAACACAGAGACGGGGGAGGTGAAGAAGCTTCCGTTCACCGCTTCTCTCGCCTACTTCGACCCGTCCTGCAACCCCGATACGCGCACGGCGACGTTCACCTCGTTCAGGGATAACAAGAGCCGTCTGGTGACCGTCAACACTGCCGGGGAAAGTGTTGCGAATACGGTGGTGACCGGGCAGGTCACCTCCGCCGTCCCGGTCGCGGACGGCGCGATCGCGGCGCGCGGTCCGCACCTCGTGCACATCAACAGCTCGGGGAAGGTCAAGAACCTGGCCGACACCGAGAATGTGCCCTTTGAGATCCGCATCCCGGCCAAGGGCAAGGTCGTCTACCTCGATCGCACGAAGGAATCGGTTCGGGCGCAGTTCAGGGACGGGAGCGGGCGTCCCACGACGATGGCGTCCGGGAAGCTCGGCGACCTGGCGCTGAAGCAGGCGGGCACGCGGCAGGTGTTCCTCTCGGGAGATCCCGAGGGCGCTGTGGACACGGAGGGAACCGGTGTCACGGCTCTCGAGGCGTCCCCTGAGGCTGACGTCTCCAGCCATGGCCGCCTGGCCGTGAACCCTGTCGTCTCGCCGAGCATCCGCACGGGACTGGCCCGCATCAAGGATGCGGGAGGCGGCGGCCCTAGAGGGGCACTGCCGACGTCGGGCGACGGCAGCGCGCAGCCGCCGCTGACCGGTGAGGCGGAACCGCTGACCGTGACGTCCACCGCCATGGCGACGGGGAAGAAGGTCACGCAGAGCGTCCTGGAAACAGGCAGCAGACTGGGCAAGGCCACGCTTTCCCCGGCTCTCCCCGCCGACAAGGCGGGTGCGCGCACCCAGTTGCGGACGGCCGCGGCTGCGGACCCGAACAATCCGGTGGACACGGACCGTTGGTGCTCGGTGCCCCGTAACGACGTGAACAGCCTGGCGCTCCAGCCGACGCCGAATCAGGTCGAGTGGGCGGTCGACATGGCGGTGCGCGGCGAGTTGCGCGCCAACTGGATCACCCAGGGCGGCTGGCGCAATCAGACGGGACTCCAGAGCGATCCCCAGGGGACGTTCCCCAAGCCGGCGTTGACGGGCGGAGGACGCATTCCCGCCAACGTCCTGCTGGGGGTTCTGGCCCAGGAGTCGAACCTGTGGCAGTCCGAGGCAGGAGTGGTACCGGGCCAGATGGGCAGCCCGCTCGCCGCCGTGGCCGGTTTCTACGGACACAAGGGCGACACCGCCGGCGAGTACTGGCAGATCAACTGGGACAAGTCCGACTGCGGATACGGCGTCGGACAGGTCACCGACGGGATGCGCCTGGCCGGGCACGAGAAGCCGGGCGAGACGAGTCTGGCACCGAATGTGCAGCGGGCGGTCGCGCTCGACTACACGGTGAACATCGCCGCGTCCATGTACATCCTCGCTGACAAGTGGAACGAGCTCCACTTGGCGAACCAGTTGCTCACCGTCAACAACGACGACGCCTCCAAGGTGGAGAACTGGTTTGCCGCGCTGTGGAACTACAACCTCGGCTTCAATCCCCGCTCCGAGGAGCAGACGAACGGTAACTGGGGGCTGGGCTGGTACAACAATCCGGCCAACCCCCTTTACCCTGCGGGCCGTGACCCGTTCCTGGACGCGGACGTGGATCCAGAGCACTGGCCGGAGGATGCCGCGCATCCGCAAGAGTGGCCGTATCAGGAGAAGGTGATGGGCTGGGCTGCATGGTCCATCGATGCCGGCTACTCGTACGCCACCTCAGGCCGTCAGGACTGGGAGGGTGAGGACGGCTACGATTCGGCCGGGTTTAGGCCAGCGTGGTGGATCAGCAAGGCTGACCGCACTGCGGTCAAGCCGCCCCTCGACGCCTTCTGCAACGAGCGGAACAAGTGCAACGCAGCCGCTCCGCCGGACTGTCCCGATGCCGCGTGCTACACCCAGTACTGGTGGAATGCGGGGAACGTGACGTGGAAGGACTGCTCGGACTCCTGCGGCAATGAAAACATCAAGTACGCAACGCTCAGAGCCGAGCCCGGCCGAGGCTACCGCCTTCAGTACGGCACTCCGGAATGCGAAAAGACCGGACTGCCGTCTGGTGCTCTGGTCATCGACGATGTCCCCGCCAGCACCGAGACCTACAGCGACTGCGGCACAACTTCCTCAAACGGCAGCTTCCAGTTCGAGTTCAACGCCGACCTCTACGGCCTGTACGAGGCCAAGGGTGACCTCCACCAGATCGGCGGCGGCTACGGCGGCCACTTCTGGTACGCCCACACCCGCGACAGCGCCCATCTCGGCGGCCCTGGCGAGCGGATGACTGTGACCGGCACCTGGACTTTGGGCAAGAGCCTGGACCAGTGGGCACGCGTCTTTGTACACCTCCCCGACACCGGCGCACACACCCAGCAGGCGCACTACCGCATCGATTTGGGCAACGGAACCACGCGCGACCGCTACATCAACACCCGCTACCGGAAGAACACCTGGGTCTCCCTTGGCACGTACCGGTTCCAGGGGACACCAAAGGTGGTTCTCGACAACACAGCCGACGATGGGACCGCAGACGTAGATGTCGCCTGGGATGCCGTCGCCTTCCAGCCCTTGTCCGCCAAGCCCAAGGACATGATCGTCATCATGGGCGACTCGTACACTTCAGGAGAAGGGGCCGGCGACTATGCGACGAACAGCAACCTCCACAACGGCAAGCCCACCTGGAACGCCTGCCGGCGCAGCGCCAACTCCTGGTCCCGCAAGGCGACACTGCCAGGTGCAGTCACCACAATTGGCGAAATGATTACGTCGCACTCTGCTGCGCTTGACCTCCAGGACGTCTCATGCTCGGGAGCGCGCACCTGGCAGATGACCAGCGTTAACCCACAGAAGGACGGCAACGACCATTGGGGCTACGACGGCAACTTCCATGAGAAGACACAGGTCGATTCCGGTGTACTGAGCAGGGACACCACACTGGTCGCCATGACCGTCGGCGGCAACGACGCCTTTTTCCCGCAGGTCATGGAGATGTGCGCCATGACCGGCTGCCCCTCGGACGACGACGTTCGCGGCGACATCGACAAGGCAATGGTGAAGGTCGAGGACGTCCTGCGCGAGGTCCACGGTGAAGCATCCAATGCCAAGATCTTGCTGATGGGCTATCCACAACTCTTCAACCAAGATTCCCTCACCTGTGTGAGCGGCGTCGGCGGTGTGGGCATGGATCGCCTGAACGACCACGCCCGCTACATGGAGGACAAGCAACGCGCCCTCGCGACGAAGCTCAAGCAGGAGGGCCTGCCCGTCTCCTTTGAGTCTCCCGACACGGACTTCGCGGGGAAGCGGGCGTGCGATGACCCGGAAGGAATCAACAAGATCGTGAAAGCTCCGGTAGGTGACGGCGACTTCCGCTGTGAAGTCGGTGGCAGCTGGTGCGTCAGCCGGGAGAGCTATCACCCCAACGGCCTGGGCACGGCGCTCTACGCGGCAGCGTTTCGTCGTGCGGTGAGCGGGCTGTAGCCGACGTGAAGAATGAAGGAATGGGCGGGAGCGCGCTGTGGGCCAAGGTCCTCGGTGCGCTCCTGCTCGCCCTTATCGCCGCCATCATCGCTGTCTTCGTGAACGCAGGTGAACGCGAAGACTCTCGAAAAACGGAGGCGTTCGAAGCGACACGCCTCGACGCGCAGCACTACGCACGCGCCATCTCCGACCATCTAGCGAAGGCCGGACAGGCCGCTGACAGGGAGCAGCTCCGAGCGCTGTTGAAGGCGAGCGTGCCTAAGGGAGTGCTGGTAGCAGTACAGGAACAGGGCTCGAAGACAGTCGTACTCGTCCAATTCGATGGCCTCTACGAGCGTGCAATAGCCATTCTCGGCCCATCGACCACATCGGTGAGCCGGTGCTTCGCACTGGACTTCGCGCAGCACCCCAAAGGAAATGTCGATGTGGGCATCAAAGCACAAACCTCGGACCAGGCGTGCACGGATCTGATGCCTGGACAATTGGATTCAACTGTTCCGGCAGGACGACAAAACGCGGGTGCACGTCTTGGGGTGCACCCACGGCCCCGGCGTTGTTCCGTTGTGTCCGACTTCGTAGTGGTTGATTAGATTGAAGTTCCCCCACGGCGGGCAGCCGCTGCCCCTTTCAGCCTGGATTCACCGAGTGACGGTCGGCCTGTGGATGAGGAATTGAGCAGAGGTGCCTGCTGACCTGGCCCTATGAGGGCCGGGCCCCCTTCCCTGCTCAGCCTGGCGGTGCCTACCGTCCGGGTATGGAACTGGCTCGGGAAGGAGGCCTTCGGGGGCTTCCCCATGATTGTGGACACCGGTTGTCATGCGGCGGTGGCCAGCTTATTAGTTGATCGCTGTTCGTAGGTGATCGGGCTGATCTGGCCGAGGCGGGAGTGCCGTCGGCGGGTGTTGTAGCGGGTCGCCTAGCGGAAGACCGCGAGGCGGGCCTCACTCGCCCCGTTCCACCGCTTGCGGCCCTGGAGCATCTCGCGCTTCATGGTCGCGTTCAGACTCTCCGCGGCGGCATTGTCCGCACTTGTGCCGACCGCGCCGCGCGATCTGGTCACGCCCAGCTCCGAGCAGACCCGGGCGAACTCCTTCGACACATATTGCGCCCCGTTGTCGCTGTGAAATATCGCCCCGCGCAGACCGTTCGGCTGCGGGCCCTCGCTGCCGCCCTGAGCGCGTCGGTAACCAGCGAGTTCCGCATGTGGTCGGCGATCGACCAGCCCGTCAGACGTTTCGAGCACAGGTCCAACACCGTTGCCAAATAAAGGAATCGGCCGTTTGCGATTGGGAGGCGGGTGATGTCTCCCACATACCTGGTGTTCGGCTCCTGGGCAGCAAAGTCCCGCTGGAGCAGGTCCGGCACCGGTGTCGCTGACGGCTCGGGAATGGTGATGCGGACCTTCTTGCGCAGGTGCAGCCCGACGATGTGGAACGTGCGCATGACGCGCTCGACCCGCTTGTGATTGACCAGCCTCCCGGCCTCCTTCAGCTCGGCGGTGACGCGCGGAACCCCATAGGTGCCGTCCGATTCCTGATGGATCCGGTTGATGTGCTCGGCGAGCTCGGCATCCGCCCTCGCCCGGCCGGCCCGCGCGGATGCGCCAGCCGGCCACCGGTAGAAGCCGGAACGCGAGACCGCGAGTATCCGGCACAGCCGCTTGGCGCCACGGTGATCCTCGACGAACTGGAAGCGGCTGCTCACCAACTGGTCTCCGCCGCCAAATACTTCGCGGCCCTCCGCAGGATCTCCCGCTCGAGCTCAAGTTCCTTCACCCGCGCCCGCAGCTGCCGGTTCTCCTTCTCCATTGCGGTGGCCTCCACGACCCCGGGCCGGGCGGTCTGCTCGGCATCCCGCACCCACGTGCGGAGCGTCTCGTGGTTGACGCCCAGGTCCTTGGCCACCGACGCGTACGTCCCACCCGGGCTGGAGTGGTACAGCGCGACGGCATCGGCCCGGAACTCAGACGAGTACTTCGACGTCCCCAACGGGAACTCCTGTCCTATGAATCACCACGATCCAATGATCAGGGTGTCCACGCTCAAGGGGAAACGCCCAACGGGCCCTGACCCCGGATCTTGGACACCGGAGAGACTTGGATCTCGATGGTCCAGGAGAACGGAGTCCCTGTGGGGATGAAGCACTACCCCGCCGAGTTCAAGGCGGACGCGGTCGCGTTGTACCGGTCCCGTCCAGGAGCAACGATCAAGTCGGTCGCCACCGACTTCGGAGTGAACACCGAGACGCTGCGGAACTGGATCCGGGCCGCTGACGGACGCCGGTCCGGCGCTCACTCCACACCTGCGGCGGCGCCGCGGCCCGACGGTGACAGGGTTCAGGCGGAGCTGGCCGCCGCGCGGAAGAGGATCCGCGAGCTGGAGGAGGAGCGCGACATCCTCCGCAAGGCAGCCCGGTATTTCGCGGGAGAGACGCGCTGGTGAACCGCTGCCAGTTCGTTGAGGACCACCAGCGCCGGTTCGGCGTCAAGCGGCTCTGCGACATCTTGGGCATCACCCGCTCGAGTTTCTATTACTGGCGCCGCACCGCCCCGGACCGCGCGGCCCGGCTGGCCGCCGATGAGCGGCTCGCGGCCCGGATACGCAAGGTCCACCGCGACTCCGACGGCACCTACGGAGCCCCGGGAGTCACCGCCGAGCTCCGCGACGAGGGCGGTCAGACGGTCAATCACAAGCGTGTCGCCCGGATCATGCGCCATCGGCCTTGAGGGTGTGCGCCTGCGGCGTCGGCACCGCACCACCGTCCCGGACCCGGCCGCGGCGAAGGCGCCGGACCTGATCGGCCGGGACTTCACCGCCGATGCCCCGAACACGAAGTACGTCGGCGACATCACCTACCTGAGCGTCGGCAGCGGGAGGTTCTGCTACCTCGCGACCGTCATCGATCTCTGTTCACGACGTCTGGCCGGATGGGCGATCGCCGGCCACATGCGCACAGAGCTCGTCACCGACGCCCTGGCGGCGGCCGAGCGGACGCGCGGCAGCCTCGCCGGAGCAGTGATGCACACGGATCACGGGGCCCAGTACACGAGCCGGCCCTTCGCCGACGCCTACCGCCTCGCCGGCGTCCGCCAGAGCATGAGCGCAGTGGGCAGCAGCGCGGGCAACGCCGCCGCGGAATCGTTCAACGCAACCTTCAAAAGGGAGACGTTGAAGGGGCGAAAGGGCTGGTCGAGCGAGCGTGAGGCCCGCCTCGACGCCTTCCGATGGCTGTCCCGCTACAACACCCGACGCCCGCATTCCCGGCTCGGCCAGCGATCCCCGATCGCTTACGAGAACACCTTCCACTCAACATCAACTACCCTGACCCGAGCCGCATAGACGTGTTCAAGATCCGGGGTCAAGGCCCGTTGGCTGACTACCCCAACACAGTGACAGATGCTTTGCAAGGAATCCGCCCCTTCACTGTGATGAGGCGCCAGGCGCCGCGCCTCCCCTCGGTGCGCTCTGGGCTTCTTGCCTGGTAGGTACGGGCCCTCTCAGCAGCCCGGTGGCCCGGAAGCTGAAGCGCTTCCGGGCCATTAGGCGTCCCCATTCCTCCCCTGATTCAGGAATTCTCGGCGACCCCACCGCCCGTTACCGACAGCTCGTACGTTCCGGTCGAATCCGACGTGGGACCGGATCTACGCAGGAGCGCGTGCGCCTTTTCGGATACGAACATGGCACTAACGATTGGGCGGTGTTCCTTGGAGTACAAGGCGTCGACCTGCTGCTTGGCCGTACTCAGCCAGGCCACCGCGCGCTCGCTGTCCCAGTTCGGTATCCCGGTCTTCACGCAGTCCTTCAGGAATGCTCCGGCTTTCGGTCGGTCGGCGTCCACCAGGCAGGAGAACCCGATGATGTCGCCCTGCTGTGTAGGGACGCCGGCGATGGAGAGTTGCTTCTCGCCGCTGCCCGACACGGAGCCGGTGAAGTGCCAGACGTTTTTGTCCCCGGGGGCATCGATCAGCCGCTGTTTGCCGAGGGAAACGTCCCAGCGTCCGGCCAGGCCAGTCAGGAAGTCGTCCACTCGGTAACCAGGTGTGATGACCTTGGGTTCCGCCAGCGCTGGCGCCCGGTCGGCCGGCAGGGCCTCGCTCGGCCATTGAGAGGCCGAAGGAGGTTTCGTCGCAGTGAGTCCTGGAAGGGTCCTTTTCGGCGTTGCAGGGGCGTCACCGGGGTAGACGCCGGGGCCCGGCGTCGCTTTCTGCTGTGTGCAGCCGGCCACGGTGACAGCAGCCGCGAGAGCGACTGCCGTCACCACCTGGCGGCGCATCAAGCGTGCACGTCTCATCAGTATCCGAACTTGCAGTTACCTGCGTCGGGATTCGCCGCAGGGACGAGGGCAACGGCGTCGAACGCGACATTGGCGTCACCCGTGCCTGGGTCGTGTTCGTTGTCCATCTCTATGTGCCCGCCCTTCCAGAACCTCATCGAGCCCAGTTTGAACCACGTGTCCTTGCCCTTGCTCTGGTTCGCCTGACCGACCCTGCAGGTGTCAGGCCCGAGCCCTTCGGCGTTGGGACCGGGGTGAACGGTGTAGCGCACAATCGCCTCTGCGCCGTGGTTGGGCAGGTGGATCCACACGTTGTACCGCGCGCCCGCCTTGTTGGCAGCCGGTAGGTTCGTCGGGTTGAGTGTCCACCGCCCCGTGACCTTGTGGAAGAAGTCGCCTTCCGGGTAGGAGTGGGTAAAAAAGACGTGGCCGTTGTACCCAGCGCCCAGCTGATGGACGTCGATCTGCGCAATGGCTGGGGTGGCTCGCCATGTCGCGAGGTCATCGCGATACGTGAGGAGGCTGTCCCCGTACTGAAGGGTGAACTTGCCGTCCGAGGCGGCCTCGTAGTCCCCGCAACCGTAGACGTCCTCACGGCCATTGAGGTCGTCGATGATTATCGTGCCGGGGGTGCCGTCGGGCGTCGTCATGCAGGGCCCGGACGGGTATTTGGCGATGAGTGCGGGTTCACTCGAGCCAAGAGCGTACTTCAGCGTCTCCACGGACGAGTTGCCGGTGTCCTGAGCGCTGCTGAGCCACGAGGCGCTGCCGGCCCAGCGACAGGTATCGTTCCAGGCAGGGCAGGGGTCGGCTGCTTGCGGCGTGCAGTTGTTCACCGTGGGTGAGCAGAAGTGGAAGTAGTTGCCCGGCAGGTTCATCTGCTCGAAGTTGATCAGCCCCGGGAAGTCCGGCTTCTCGTAGGACTCCTCCCAGTCCCACGTCTTGTGCGGGGTCTCCGCCCAGCCCAGGACCTTTTCCTGGTATGGCCAGTCTGCAGGGTGGGAGGCGTCGTCGTAGCTGTCCCGGAGGAACGGCGTGCGGTCCGCCGGATACTCCGGGTTGGCCGGGTTGTTGAAGTAGCCGAGGCCGCGGGGCTGGCTCGAATCGGTGTAGACGCCGCTGTTGTAACCCCATAGCGCCATGTACCAGTTCTCGATGTACCGAGGGTCGCCGCTGTTGGCCTCCATGCCCAGCGCCTTGAGCTGGTTCCACTTCTCGGCGAGGATTTGCATGCCGGCCGCGATGTTCGTCGCGTAGTCGGTGGCAATGGCACCAGCTCGCGTGGTGTCGAGCGGCGGAGTGTCGTCGTCGGCCATGCCGGTGGTGACCTGGGCGATGCCGTAACCGCAGTCCGACTTGGCGCTGTCCGGGTAGTAGTGGATGCTGGCTCCGTTGCCGAACCAGTCCGCCTGGAGGACGTTGCCGGCCGCGCCGTTCATCGAGTGCCAGGAAGCCTGCTTGAAGTTGGACTCCTGGGCGAGGATGCCGAGGACCACCTGGGCCGGGATATCACCACCGCCGGTCAGCACCGGCTTGGGGAAGAGGCCCTGCGGACTGTACGCGGGTAGGCCCGTGTCGTGCCAGTTCGCCGACCGCTGCAAGGTGAGCCGGCCATGAACGGCTTGGTCGACCGCCCACTCCACCTGGTTGGCGCTCGGTTGGAGCGCCTGCCGCTTCGGGTTGTTCCGCTTGACCAGGCAAGGGATGTCGTATCCCTCTACCTTCCCGTCGCGGACGAAGACCTCGGCACCATGGCTGGAGAGGCAGAACGACTCCTTGGACCCCTCGCCGCAGGTGAGGGGCTCCACATCGTCCCTCGGCTGTGCGGCCGCACCGACTGCCGCCACCGAAGCGGCGGTCTTGGTGGTGTCGGGGGCGGTGAAGGCAGCGGGATCCATTGCGGGAGCATTTGCCGCGCCCGGCTTCACCCGCGTGGTGTTGGCATCGAAGGCGATCGTGGACTTGGTCCCCGTGCGGGTGGCCGTCGCCTGGATTCGGATCAATCCAGCGGCCTGGCCGTCGCCGGTGGCCTCTGCTTCCGGTGTGCCTTCGGGCGCTGTGACGCCCTTCAGTTCGTCCGAGACCATCGACGTGGTGATCAGGTGGCCCTCACGTGACACACTCGCGGGGCGTCCGGTGAAGGGCTGGGCTTTGAGGCCGGGTGCGTGCGAGGTGTCGACGCCGGCCACGTCGCCGACTACGAGAGAGCCGCCCTTACGGGGGAACAGCTTGAGTTTGCCAACCTCTCCGGAGCCGAGCGTGGTGAGTTTCCCGCCGTGCCAGCGGTTGATGACGCTCTTGCGGTCTTTCACGACGCCGAGGTCGAGGGCGCCGTCGGCGGAGGGGATCAGTTCGAAGACCGGCCCAGGCAGCGCGGTTTGCTTCTGCGCCCGCGTTGTCTTGCCCTTGCCGGTCAGCTTCACCAGGTTGCCGTTAAGCACTCCGTAGTCGCCGCTCGAGGTGGGCAGCAAGTGTGCGATCTGTCCGGTGACCTTCCGGTTGGCAGTGGCTTTGCCCGTCGCAGCGTCCGCTTCGATGACCATGGTCGTCCCGGCGTTGTTGTCAGTGGCCGTACTGCTGGCGAACAGCACCCGGTCGTCGTCGCCGCAGCCCGGCGAGTGGTACGAGAGCTGGACGCCTTGGGCGATCTCGGTGACCTTGCCGTCGCTGAGCCGTATGACGGCGGCGAACGCCCCGCGGTAGGTAGCGCCCGGTTTATTGACCCACAGTGCCGGCATGTAGACGGCCGCCGCGTACCGGCCGGAGCCGGTGGCGCACACGTACCCTGTCCACGGCCCTGCGTCGATGTCTTTGCGCTGCAGGGAGGCGACCTCGTGGAAGGTGTATCCCTCCCGCTCCGCGGCCGTCACGACGTGGAAGCCGTCGGAGTCCCCAGTCCCGCTGACAACGATGTCCTCAGACTTTTCGAATCCGTCGCCAAGGGCCTTCTCGGGCGTGGAGAAGAGGACGTTCGTCGTGGTGTCTGCCGCCTCGGCGGGATTGTCCTGGGCCACGAGCGGGATCAGGGCAATCGAGGAGGCCAGCACGGCGGTCGCGAGCCCTTGACCGGTGAGTCGTTGGCGGAGCGTTCGTGTGCGCTTCAGCATGTGCCGTCTCATATCCAGTCCGTGCAGTCACCGTTGATGAGTGCCGTGGGAATTACCTTGCCGCCCTCTTCATAGAGCAGGGGCTCCGGTTCCCAGTTGTCATTCCGCCTGTTCCAGCAGGCTTTGCTGGTCATCTTCCAGTCGCCCATGGGCGAGACGCCGCTCGGGTTGGACGTGGTGATGCTGGGGGTGGGGCGGGGCGCCGCGAAACCTCCCAGCGTCGGGGTCTGCCACAGCGCGGCATACACCGGCTGCTGGTAGAGCGGGTTGACGCTCACCTTCGCCCAGGTGGCCTGGCATGCGGGCGACCACACCAGCTTGATTTCGATGTCATTGCCCTGGTTGATCTGTTCGATGACCTGGGCGTCGGCGTCGCAGCCCATGACAATCGGGTCCTTGCCCGTACAGCCCGACCGGGTGCACCCAGCGGTCTCCGCGGCCGCGGCCGAGGTCGCCGCCAGCGTCGGGGACAAACAGAGGAGCACCAGTGCTGCTCCCACCCGGCCCCATCTTCGCGTGCGCATAACGTTCTCCTTAAGTTAGGTGAGAGGTAGGGATTTGAGGTAGGTATCGCTGCTCCTGCGGCTCGGCGAGGCCAGCGTGCTTGGCGGCAGGCAGGCCAAATGGCTTCGCCGCCGGGTTGGTATCCGCGTGCTCTCTGCTGCGTATCCGTGCAGCAGTGCCTCGGTCCAGATCGATCAGTAGTACATGGCTGAATCGATGCTGCTCCTCGGCCCGACCTGGTCGGCCGCCGACGCAGCGGGTGCCACAGCAAGCAGGACGCCAGATATGCCCACACACCGGACAACGGCCTTCGCCTTTCCCCTTCGTAGTGACGGTCAGGTAGCTGTAGCGTACAGAGAGTATCGCATTGGATGCGCGTGCGGGCGGGCTTGTTGATCTCGCTCGTGGAGGATCGACGTTCGGTTGCTGATCAAGGTGTCAGCCCACTGGCCCGACCTACGACACCAGGGGTGCGAGCCAGTCCGTTTCTGACAGTTGCCTTCGATGGGCACAGTTCGCAAAGGTCACCAACTCCGGAACGGAGGCGGGCCTGACCGGGATGGACATACCATCACGGCGACCTGCCATGCAGTTTGTGGGCGCTGGTCGAGCCCGTGATCACAGCGTGGAAGTGCATCCGTCGGTCAGTGGCCACCAGGGCAGATATGCGATGCAATAGATCGTCAACGCGATCCAGTACCAGAACAGCAACGGCCGCCAGTGGGGCCTGCTGCCCCACGATCTGCCGCCCGCCCATGCGGTGAAGTACTACTTCTACAAGTGACGCGACGATGGCACCCATCAGACCATTCATGATTTGCCACGATGGCAACTGCGCTAGAAGAAGCGGCGATTAGCCGACCCGAGCCCCATCGATGCGGACACGGAGAGCATCCGTGCCGCCGTCGGCGCCCCGGCCGCCACGACGCCAAGGAGGCGGGGAACGGGTGCCGGGGCGGAAGAGATGCCCGGCGGTGGACGTACGGGCTCTCGTCGTCGAGGCCCTCGTCCGCGCCTCATCGCGCTGCTGGATGGCGTGGCCGCCAGGTGGACACCGCGAAGAAGGCCCTGTCTGACCAGGCGTTCAAGAAGGCCGTCGTCGACCACGGTAAGCAGTACGGCATCGACGTCGAGATCTGCCTTCATCAGACGGGGTCGAACTGTTCAACCTCGGCCGGGTGCCAACCGAGCGATACCGGTACTGCGGCAACAAGATCCCAAATCCCTGGCCCCTGGCCAACCACGCCTGACGGCAGAGACCGTGGAGAGCCCGGTGCGTGGAAACGCGCACGCCGGGTTCGGCGAGCGGCCCGCAGAAACGGGCCGGTGGCAACACCGGCACCGCGCTGCGGGCCGACTCAACCACCCCGGCGCACAGTTGCGCTTCACCGACCTCGACGGACTACGGCTCACCTGCTTCGCAACCAACACCAAAGGCGGCCAGCTCGCCGACCTCGAACTGCGTCACCGCCGCCAGGCACGCTGCGAGGACCGCATCCGAAACGCCCGCGACACCGGCCTGCGCAACCTGCCCCTGCACGACACCGCACAGAACCAGATCTGGCTGGAGATCGTCTCCCTCGCACTCGACCTCCTCGCCTGGATGCCGATGCTCGCCCTGACCACAGAAACGCGCCGCTGGGAGCCCAAGAAGCTCCGCCTGAGGCTGTTCTCCGCCGCCGCCCAGCTCGTCACCACCGGCCGCCGCCGCTGGCTCCGCTTCACCACACGATGGCCCTGGACCAACGAAGTCATCCAGGCAATCCGGCTCAATGCCCTGCCGAGCCCCGGCTGACCAGTCACACCGACCGCCCCAACGATCCGCATCACCGCACCGGGAAAGTGGAACCCGGCGCCCACCCGACGCGAGCCGGGCCGCCAACCTGCCCCAACCCCGAAAAGACCGCACCTCGCAAGCACGAAGACCCCGTCAGCGAACCGACGAGGACTCATGTAGGGTCGGGGGCTGGCGCGGTGGCGTAGTACGTACGCTCCGTTTCCAGCCCCCGCCACATCGAACCGTGCATGCGGTTCTCCCGCACACGGCT
>NZ_JBHVFF010000052.1:0-35439 GCF_042801895.1 Streptomyces sp. NPDC057543
TGGTTCACCCGTCGCACCGGTGAACCATCCGCGGACGGGCGCCGTACTGGCCATCGGGTGCACGGCGCAGCGACTGTGCCGCCCTCGTTCTCGACCGTCCCGGCTCCGCCGCCGGGGCGTCCCGACAAGGAGTCAGAAGATGATCTGGTACGTCCTGGCCGTGGCGCTGGGGCTGGCACTGATCGGGGCGGTGGCCGCGCTGATCGTCACCGAGCGACGGCCCCGCCCGCCGAAGCCCGAGCGACGGCGCCGCCCGCCGAAGCCCGTCGCCGCCTCGGCGGCCGTCGTGGGCCGGGAGTCGCTGGACGTGGTCAACGCGGGCCTGCGCCGGCTGACGGGCGAATGCCTGCGCTCCGGCCGGTCGCTGCCCGACCTGTACGCCGTCGCCTACTCCGAGGAGCGGCTCGCACTGCTGCTGGCCGGGGCCGAGGAGGCCGCCCCCGCGCCCTGGACCGTCGAGGCGGACGGCGAGCGCTGGACGATCTCGCCCGACGATCTGCACCGCCCCGGCCCGGAGGGCGAACCGGCCCTGCCGTACGCGCTGACGGTGACGGTGGGCCTGGACGGACCCGACCGCGTGCTGGTCGACCTCTCCCGGGCGACGGGGCCCGTCTCGGTGACGGGTCCGGACAAGGAGGTGCGCAGCCTGGTGCGGGCCGTCGTCACCGAGGCGCTCGCCGGCCCGGTGGGGGCGCTCGCCGAGGTCACCCTGGTGGGATCCCTGGCCGACGGTGGGCTCCTTTCCGGCGACGAGCCGCGGACCTCGCGTCTGCACAGCGCGGCCAGCCTGGAGGAGGCGTTCGCCACGGTGGCGGCGTCGGCGGGCACGGGAGCGCCGGAGCCCGGCTCGCCCGACGTCACCCAGATCTTCCGGCTGATCGAGGGCAGCAGCCGGATCGCCGTCCAGGGCGAGGCGCCGCATCTGTTCGTCGTGGACGCCTCGCAGCTCCCGCGACGGGAGGGGGCACTGGCCGGTCTGCGGCGCGGGGACGCGCTGCTGGTGGTCGGCGAGGCTCCCACGGGGTGGCGCTGGCGTGCCGGTGCGGGCGGATCGCTCGACACCGGGCCGCTCGGCCTGGAGATCAACCGGCACGCGGGACGTCTGCCATAAGTGTCATCCGGCCTCGCGGTCCAGGCCGCCCGCGTACAGCCCGCGGCTGTGCAGCGCCTTGCGCAGGGCGCGGGCGGCGTAGTACGTCCGCGACTTGACCGTGCCCGGCGGCACGCCGAGGACCTCGGCCGTCTGGTTGACGCTGCGTCCCAGGTAGTGCACGTGCAGCAGGACCTCGCGCTGTGCCGGCCGCAGGTCCCGCAACGCGTCGATGAGCACCTCGGAGGTGAGCATGTGGTCCACGCCGTCGGAGACCGGCAGGTGGGCGAGTTCGGGTTCACCGGTCTCCGGTGGTCTGGCCTGGCGGGCCCGGTGGCCGTCGATGACGAGATTGCGCAGCACGGTGAACAGCCAGGGCCGCACCGAATCCGCGGTCGGGTCGAGTTCCCCGGCGTGCCGCCAGGCGCGTATCGCGACTTCCTGGAGGACGTCCTCGGCGCGGTGCCAGTCGCCCTCCAGCCGCCGTGCGGCGAACTGCAGCAAGGCGCTGCCGTGGAAGTGGTAGAGCGCTCTGAGGAACTCGTCGGGGGAGGGTTCCGTGGTGCGGGGGCAGGGTGGTCGGTCTTCAGTCGAAGCGCTGGCCGACAAGGGCCTTTTCCTCTCCGGTCGTCTGTGGGGAAGACGGGTTCGGCCGGCTGCGGGACAACCGGCAGGCGCCGCCGCGAGCTGCCGTGCGCCCGTGCGGCGCCCGCCAGCCTGCGGCGGCGGTGAACTTGCCCCGTCAGCGCCGGTCAGCCCGGTTCACGAGAGGAAAGCGAGTCCACCTCACGGGACGTCAACTCCCGGTCATAGACGTGTACGTCGGCGATGTCACCGTTCCAGTAGTCGACGGGCTTCCCGTCGAACTTGGCGCGTCCGATGACCACAGTGCCAGTGGGGTAAACGCTGTTGGAGGCCACCCTGGTCCCCGCGAGTCGGCCGTCCACGTAGGTCCGCATCAGGTGGTCCTTCTGGCTGTACGTGCCGGTCAGGTGGTACCAGCGGCCGGGCTGCGGCTTCTCGGATGTCGCGACGGCACGGGCACCGGAGAAACTGAAGGCGAAGTTCCCGTCCTGGCTGGAGTACTGGAGGAAGAACGTGCTGATCCGGTCGCCGTCCTCGGACAAGGCGGTGTGGAAGCCGGTCATGTCCTTGGGGGCGAGGCGCACCCGTGCGGCGACCGAGTAGTCCTTGCCCGCGGTGTCGAGCAGGGTGCCGGTGTCCGCGTATCCGCTGGTGCCGTCCAGCTGCAGGGCGCCGCCCTCGGGGCCGTCGGTCCACTGCGTGCCGCCCCTGACCACGGCGTCGTGCGCGCCGGCCTTCGCGGTGCCGGACTGGTGCAGGGGCCACCAGCCGAGGCCCTGCAGCGACTCGGCGTCGCCACCCGATTTCGGCGCGGGCGGATTAGGTGCGGGCGGGTTCGGTGCGACCGGGTTCGGTGCGGGCGGGTTCGGCGTGGCCGGCTTTGATGCGGACGGTTTCGGCGTGGCCGGTTTCGACGCGGACGGTTTCGGCGTGGCCGGTATTGACGCGGACGGGCTCGACGCGGCCGGTTTCGCCTCGGTCTGTTCCTTCCCGGGGTCCTGGCCGCGCACCAGTTGGACGACGACGAAGGCCAGCGCGAGGGTCAATGCGGTGATCGTGGTGATAAGCGCCCATCTGCGCGTCATGAATTTCCTCAGGAGGTGCGGCATAAATGTGTCACTGGTGATCATGCATCAGATCCGGAAGTGGTTCGGCGCGCGGTTAAGTTGTGACAGATCTGATGACAGCGGACCTGTTGCCGGTCGAGGTGAGTTTGCCCCGCAGACAGGCGGGCCGACCGTGTGAGCAGTCGGACGCGGATCAAGTCGGTGAGGGCCCGATCACGGCGAGGCGGCGACGCAGGGGCAGTCCGGGGCGGCGCCGAGACACACGTGCAGCGTGATACGGAGCCGCCGGTCGACGTCCGAGCGTTCGGAGCCCGTGTGGTGTTCCTCCGGTGGGGCGAGCGCGAAGGGGGCCGCGATGGTGAGAGCACCGTACGCAAGTCCTGGCCCGGAGGGGCGGCCACGCTGAACGCGACGGCGGGCCGGATCAGTTACGTGCCGATCCCCGCCCTGACCGGCCGTACATGGCCGCTGGCGTGGCATTTCCCGCCGACGGCGTCCGGCAGGTTCGTCCCCGCCCTGTTGCTGCTGAACGCGGTGTCCGCGTTGCTGGGCTGATCAGTCGGCCTTGGTGTACGTGAGCTGTTCGCCGGTTCCCGTGTTCTCGCGGCTCAGGGTGCCGTTCGGGAGCAGGGTGAGCGTGGTGGCCTTGCCCGCGGTGCAGGACGACATGGGTTCGCCGACGGCGACTGTGGAGGGGCCGACCTCGACGGGGCCGCTCGGGGTCGGCTCCGCGGCCAGGGTCGCCTTGAAGACGCAGTGGTAGGAGCCGCCGTTGTCGAGCGGGCCGTCCGCGGTGAGGGTGAGGACGGTCCGGCCGACCGTGCCCTGTTGGATGACGAGTTGCCGGGTGGAGTGGCCCGCGGCGTTGTCGATGGAGCCCGACCAGGTGCCGAGGTAGCCGGCCGGGATGGGGCCGTTGCTGTTCCTCTTGTCGGCACCCGGGCTCGACGCGGTCGGTTTCGCCCCGGCCTGTTCCTTCCCGGCCTGTTCCTTCCCGGGGTCCTGGCCGCGCACCAGTTGGACGACGACGAAGGCCAGCGCGACGGTCAATACGGTGATCGTGGTGATAAGCGCCCATCTGCGCGTCATGAATTTCCTCAGAAGGTGCGGCATAAATGTGTCACCAGTGATCACGCGTCCGATCCGGAAGTGGTTCGGTGCGCCGTTAAGTTGTGACAGGTCTGTGAGACGGCGGACCTGTTCGCCCCTGGATGTGCGCCCGTGCGCCGGGAGATGCGGCGACTCCTTGTCCTGGGCAATGGAACAAGGGGAGTTGCGGCGGCGCGGGCGCATCGTCCGCCAACCGTTCCCGAGTGTTCACGACTCAGTCGCCGGTGTCTGCCGTCTTTCCCCGGCCGTTCACCTGTCTGTGGTGGGGTGCGGGGTGTGTCCCGCGGAATCCGCTCAAACTCCTTACGGCTGCCGGTGAGCGGTACGGCGGGCACGCCGAGGGACTTCGGACCGCGTCCAGGGGCCGGTTCTGCCATTCGGCCATGCCGTTCATGACCTTGGCGGTGATCGTGGAGACCGTCTGGCGGGAGACCTCGGCTCCATGACCTCGGCCAGGTGGGCCTGGACCTCGCCCGTGGTCAGCCCCTTCGCCGACAGCGAGATGACCATCTCGTCCACGCCGGTCAGGCGCTTCTGCCGCTTCTTGACGATCTTCGGCTCGAAGGATCCGTCGCGGTCGCGGGGCACGGATATCTCCACCGGACCGACGTCCGTCAGCACGGTCTTCGCGCGGGTGCCGTTGCGGGAGTTGCCGCCGTTCTTCCCGGCAAGGTCGTGCTTTTCATAGCCGAGGTGATCGGTGATCTCTCCCTCCAGAGCGGACTCCAGCAGCCGCTTCGTCAACTGCTGAAGCAACCCGCCCTCACCGGTCAGCTGCAGTCCCTCGGCCTGGGCGCGGGAAACCAGCTCGTCGATCAGCCGGTCATCCACCGCCTTCAACGCCTAATTCGGGACGAAGGGGTCGTTCGTTCCTACCTGGCACGCCTCAAGCTCACGGGACGATCGCTCGCGCCAAAGGTGGGGGCCGCGCCATGCGGAGATGGCGCGGCCCTTCTTCTTCCGCCCGTGTTCCTGTCGTGTGTGCTTTCCGTGGCGGGTCGTCAGTCGTGGTGTGGCTGTTGCTTGCTGGGCACGTCGTACCTGGTGTCGTGCTTTCCGGGCTGGTGCTTCTTGTCGTGTCTCCTGTTGTGGCGGTGCTGCTTTTCGCAGTGTCTGCTGCGGTTGATGGTGGTGGGGTCGGTGGCGGTGTCGGGGGTGCTGCCGCCTCCGGTGACGGTGACGGTGTTGGTGACCTGCTTCGGTGCTCTGCAGGACGCTTTGACCGTGAGCGTGATGGTCGGGTAGTTGCCGCCGGGGGCGAGGGTGTCGCTGCGGGTACAGGTCAGTGTGGCGCGGGTGCAGGCCCATCCGGTGCCGCGGAGCGAAACGGGGGGCAGCCCCGTGGGCAGGGTGTCGGTCACGGTGACGGTGGTGCCGTCGGTCGAGCCGGTGCCGTTGTTGGTGACCGTGATCGAGTAGGTGTTCTTCTTGCCCCGAGCGAACGCGCCGTGGTGGGTCTTGGTGACGGTCAGGGAGGGGGGCGGGGGTGGCGGCGTGCCGATGGCCACAGCGGATGGGGTAAGGCCGGCGGGGACGGTGGCGGTGACCGTGACGGTGGTGGTGTCGATCACCGACACATCGTTCGACCCGGCATCGGCGACGTAGGCATGGGTACCGTCGGGGGTGATGGCCACACCGAACGGGTTGCTGACGCCGGGGATGGTGGCGGTGACCGTGTTCGTGGACGTGTCGATCAACGACACATCGTTCGAGGCGTTGTTGGTGACGTAGGCGTGGGCGCCGTCGGGGGTGATGGCCACTCCGAACGGGAGGTGGCCGACGGGGATGGTGGCGGTGACCGTGTTCGTGGCCGTGTCGATCACCGACACCGCGGCCGACCCGAAATCGGTGACGTAGGCGCGGGTGCCGTCGGGGGTGATGGCCACACCGCGCAGGCTGGTGCCGACGGGGATGGTGGCGGTGACCGTGTTCGTCGCCGTGTCGATCACCGACACTGTGCCGAAAGCCTGATTGGTGACGTAGGCGTGGGTACTGTCGGGAGTGATGGCCACACCGAGCGGCAAGGCGAAGCCGGTGATGGTGGCGGTGACCGTGTTCGTGGTGGTGTCGATCACCGACACCGTGCTCGAGCCGCTGTTGGTGACGTAGGCGTGGGTGCCGTCGGGGGTGATGGCCACTCCGAACGGGAGGTGGCCGACGGGGATGGTGGCGGTGACCGTGTTCGTGGCCGTGTCGATCACCGACACCGCGGCCGAAAGGAAATTGGCGACGTAGGCGCGGGTGCCGTCGGGGGTGATGGCCACAGCGAGCGGGCGGTTGCCGACGGGGATGGTGGCGGTGACCGTGTTCGTGGCCGTGTCAATCACCGACACCGTGTTCGAATTCTGATTGGTGACGTAGGCGTTCGGCGTGGGGGCGGCCGCCCGCGCCGGGGCGGCAGCCAGGACTGGCAGGGACAGTCCCGCCAGCATGGCCAGCATGGCCAGCATGGCTAGGGCCCCAATGACCGGTCGCAAGATGCCCGGGCGTGGCCCGGGCCTGCTCTTGTCCGGTACCGGGCTGCCCTGCGGCCCGGGCTGCTTTCCCGCATGTGGGATCACAAACGCCTCGCTTCGTCAGGAAGGCTGCCGCGACCGGACATACCGTGGGCGCCGACAGCGCACCGCAGCCACGCAGAACATGTGACCGCACGTCACTCTACGTAGCTTGTTGCTGGCAGGGCGGACAGCACTCCGCAACCAAAGCGCTAAGCCAAGCCGTTGGGCGCACACCGCATAGGACCCGATCGACTGACCATCGGACCGACTCTCACGACCGCCCGCGGCCGGCGCGGCCGGCGGCACACACTGCGGTGTGACCGCGCCCTGCTGTGGAAGATGTCCCGGGCCGATCCCGCGTGACCGCAGGGCCTGGATCAAAGACGAAGTGCGCCTCTGCGCAAGAAGCCAACGGCGCAGCCCCACTCTCGCCACCTCTGGAGAGATCCTGGAGATGATCTTGCCCTTGAGGGCTCGAAGTACCGATGCACGCCAACGCACAGCAACGCCCTGATCTGCACCTTTGGCGTGAGCCGCAGGTCGACGATCTCCCAGGGCTTAATTTCGGATGAAGGGGGCGCGGGTTCAAGACGCCAGGCGCCGCAGCCGGCCGGCTGCCTCCTGGAGGACGTCGTCCCCCTTGCAGAAGGTGAAGCGGACCTGGCTGCGGCCGACGTCGGGGTCGTCGTAGAAAACGGAGTTGGGGATGGCCACGACGCCGCAGCGTTCGGGGAGGGCGCGGCAGAAGGCGTAGGCGTCCTTCTCACCGAAGGGGGAGATGTCGGTGGTGATGAAGTACGTGCCCTGGGGTTCGTAGACCTCGAACCCGGCCGCGCGCAGGCCGTCGCCGAGCAGGTCGCGCTTGCGTCGCAGGTCGGCGCGGAAGTCGTCGAAGTACGAGTCCGGCAGGCGCAGCGCTTCGGCGATCGCGTACTGGAAAGGGCCCGCGCTGACGTACGTCAGGTACTGCTTGGCCGTCCGGACGGCGGCGACGAGCGGGCCGTTCGCCGTGACCCAGCCGACCTTCCATCCGGTGAAGGAGAAGGTCTTGCCGGCGGACGAAATGGAGACGGTGCGCTCACGCATGCCGGGCAGGGCCGCGATGGGGCGGTGCGTGCCCTCATAGACAAGGTGCTCGTACACCTCGTCGGTGACGACGAGCAGGTCGTGTTCGACGGCGAGCGCGGCGATGGCGCTCTGCTCGTCGGCGGTGAGGACCATCCCGGTCGGGTTGTGAGGCGTGTTGAGGAGCAGGAGGCGGGTCTGCGGGGTGATCCTGGACCGCAGCTCGTCCAGGTCCGGGCGGAAGGACGGGGCGCGCAGGGTGAGCGGTACGCGCTTCGCTCCGGCCATGGCGATGCAGGCCGCGTAGGAGTCGTAGAAGGGTTCGAAGGCGATCACCTCGTCGCCCGGTTCGAGGAGGGCGAGCATGGTCGCGGCGATCGCCTCCGTCGCCCCTGCGGTGACCAGGACCTCCGTGTCCGGGTCGAAGCTCAGGTCGTAGAAGCGGCGCTGGTGGTCGGCGATCGCCTGACGCAGCTCAGGGATACCCGGGCCCGGCGGGTACTGGTTGCCGCGGCCGTCGCGCAGCGCTCGTACGGCGGCCTCGCGTACTGACTCCGGGCCGTCCGTGTCCGGGAAGCCCTGACCCAGGTTGATCGCGTCCGTCGCTGTCGCCAGTGCCGACATCTCCGCGAAGATCGTCGTCCCGAGCCCGTCCAGCCTGCGGTTCAGCAGCGGCCTGCCGCTCATGTCTCCACCGTCCTCACTCGGGTATTCGCTGATTCTTCGAGTGCCATCCTGGCCGATGCCCGGTCGGGTGGTCACGCTGCCAGTTTCCAATAGGTGGGCGAAAGTGGATTGACCCAGCCGACCTTCCAGCCGGTGAAGGAGTAGGTCTCGCCGGCCGAGCCGATGGTGACGGTGCGTTCGGCATCCCCGGAACGGCGAGCGGGAGGTGCTCGCCCTCGAGGACCAGGTGTTCGTAGACCTCGTCGGTACGACAGAAGCTCTGGAGTTGCTCAAGTCTGCTTTGGCCGAAGGGGGCCGAGGGCATCCCCCACTCACGCAAGCAGCGGACGGAGCAGACGGAAGCGGGGGACCTCGCTTCGGGGGAACGGAAGGACGTGAGGTCGGTGGGGACTTTTGTCGGAGTGGTGATCGCGGCGGCGGTGATCGGACTGATCATCTCGCTCGTGAAGGGGGCCGGGAGCAGGAAGAAGTCGCGTGGACGGAGCGTGCGCCGGGGTACGAGCGGTGGCAGCGCCGTAGGTGGCAGCGCCGCGGGCGGCGGTGCGGGCGACAGCTGGTGGGCGGGCGGTGACAGCAGCGGCGGTGGCTCCTCCTCATCCTCCTGCGGCGGCGGCAGCAGCCACTCCGGCGGTCACTCGGGCGGTCACTCCGGGGGGCATTCGTGCGGCGGTGGCCACTCCTCGTGCGGTGGCGGTTCGTCGTGCGGCGGTGGGGGCGGATGCGGCGGAGGCAGCTGACACGGGGCAGCTGGTCCGTGACCGGGCGGGGTCCTTCGCCCGGTGCCGGACCCTCGCGGTCCGGTGTCCGGCAGGTGTCCGGCGGGTGAACTCCCGCCGGGCACCTTTTTGTTGGGCGTTCCGCGAGACGCCGGTGAACAGGTGATCCGAGAGGCCCCCGAGGGGATGGAAACCACGGCAAGTTGGGTAAAAACGCTGTGGATGCGGCTTATTCGTGATTCCCTCGGTGGAGAGAACTTCCAGCCCTCGGACCCCAGTTGGACCTGATCGGGCGCTTCCCACCTCCCACGTGCAAGCGCGTCGGAGGCGTCCCCTGTCCATGTGTCCACGCTTGTTTGCGGAGCCGACCCATGCTCACGACCCTCCAGACGGCCTATTCCGACACCCGTGCTGCTGACCTGGCCTGGGCGCTGGGGCGCGAACCGCTCCCCGCCCTGGCCGTGCTCGACCTCGACCTCGCGGGCGCCCGGCTTCAGATGCGTCTGCTCGGCGCCTCCCACCAGGTGCTCCTGGAGGAGGACCGGGGCACCTGTTCCGAAACCGTCGCGTGCATCCCCGGCAGCAGCACACCGCTGCCGCTCGGGGTCGCCAAGCGGCTCGGCGAATGGGAGTACGAGTTCGCGGCGCGCGTCGAGACGCTCTCGGCGGGCTCGTTCGCCGGGCGCGCGCAGGAGCTCCTCGCGCTCGTGACCGACCATCCCCACGGCCTCGCCGGGACGTTCCCCGGCAGCCCGCACGCCTTCACCGCCATGCTCGCCCAGCGGGACGAGGGCCAGGTGCGGTGGCGCACCTGGCATGCGTACCCGCAGGAGGGGCAGTTGGTGGTGACGCGCACCCGAGTGGGGGTGCGGATTCCGTCGGCAGCACGCTGACGCGGATCCAACTCCCTTGTGAATACGTCACTTACATCCTTGTGGGTGACAGGCGGCCACCTTCTTGTGACGTAGCGTTCGCATCATGATCGACCAGCAGGCGTCGCTGCGGAGGGGCGCGGCGTGTCTTCCCGTACGGCCGAGGACCGGTCGGTGTCTCGTGCTGGCCGCTGTCTTCATCTGTGCCGCCTGCGGTCTGGTGTACGAGCTCGAACTGGTTGCGCTCGCTTCCTACTTGATCGGCGATTCGGTCACCCAGGCGTCCGTCGTGCTCTCCGTGATGGTGTTCGCGATGGGTGTCGGCTCGCTCCTCGCGAAACGTTTACGCGGCCGTGCCGCAGTCGGTTTCGGGCTGATCGAGGCGGCGCTCGCACTCGTCGGCGGTTCCTCGGCGGTCGTGCTGTACGCGTCGTTCGCGTGGATCGGGGAGTCGCGGTTCGCCCTGGTCGGGTTCTCGCTCACGATCGGCGTCCTGATCGGTGCGGAGATCCCGCTGCTGATGACGCTGATCCAACGGGTCGACCGGCAGGACGCGGGCGGGACCGTCGCGGATCTGTTCGCCGCCGACTACGTGGGCGCGCTGGTCGGCGGGCTGGCGTTCCCCTTTCTGCTGCTGCCGGTGCTCGGCCAGCTCACCGGGGCGCTGTTCACCGGCACGGTCAACGCGGCGGCGGGCGGCGCGCTGGTGCTGTGGGTGTTCCGGCGGGACCTCACTCCGCGCTCCCGGTGGCTGCTGATCCTCGTCAACGTCACCGTGATCGCGGTGCTCGCCACCGCGACCGCGCTGGTCGACGACTTCGAGCGGGCGGCGCGGCGTGCCGTGTACGGGGACGGGGTGCGGGTCGCGGTGCGGACCGGGGTCCAGGAGGTCGTGCTGACCGGGGCGGGCCGCAGCTCCCTCGATCTGTATCTGGACGGGCGGCTGCGGGTCAGCGCGCGCGACGAGTACCGCTACCACGAGGCGCTGGTGCACCCGGCGATGAACGGGCCGCGCGCCCGCGTCCTGATCCTGGGCGGCGGCGACGGCCTGGCCGCTCGGGAGGTGCTGCGCTACCCGGACGTACGCGGTGTCACCCTCGTCGAGCTCGACTCCGGTCTCACCCGGTTGGCCCGTTCCGACCGCGCGCTCTCGGCGCTGAACGCCCACGCGTTCCGTGATCCGCGGCTGACGGCCGTCGACGCGGACGCCTTCACCTGGCTGCGGGGGGCGCACGGCAAATACGACGTGGTGATCTCCGATCTGCCCGATCCCGGGATCTCCGACAGCACCAAGCTGTACTCGGCGGAGTTCTACGGCCTGATCGCCGAGACCCTCGCCCCGGGCGGGCGGCTGGTGGTGCACGGGGGACCGCCGGTCACCCGGCCGCGTACGTACTGGACGGTGGAGGCGTCGATGAGGGCGGCGGGTCTGCGCACCCGCCCGTACCGGATCAGCGGTCGGCTCTCCGATTTCGCGGCCGGCCCCGACCGGGCCACGCACCGGGCGCGGGCCGAGGACGGCTGGGGCTTCGTCCTCGCCGGCCGGGGCGGGGTGCCCGCGCTCCGGCTCGGCCCGGGGGCGCCGACGCTGCGGTCGCTGACACAGCCCTCGCTGGCGCGCGCGGGGCGGGACGCGGAGAGTGGCCGGCCGCGCGGGGTGCTGCCGCCGTCGACGCTGGTGCATCCCCGGTACTGGGAGGAGCGGTGAACCGGGCGCGGTGTGGGAGGGACGGTTGGCCGGGCGCCGTGCGTGGAGGGACGCGGGGAGGGGCGGCGGGCCGGGCCTCGTACGCCGTGAGCCCGGTGGCCCCGCGATGCGGAATCGCTGACGGGATGGCCGGGGCTGAGTAGGCTCGGTTTCCATGGAGCATGAGGTGTTCGTTCCGGTTCCGGTCCCGGCCCTTCGGCGGACGCTGGGCGATCCCGCCCGCGTCGCGCGCTGCGTACCGGGGCTCCAGCAGGACGCCGACGCGTCCGCGGGCCCGCTGTCCGGCCGGTTCAGGATCCGGGTCGACGGCCACACGATCACGTACCGCGGTGCGCTGCGGTTCACCACGTCCCCGCAGGAGGGTCCGGACGAGGCCGGGATCCTGGTGACGGGCGAGGGCGTCGAGGCCCGGGGGGCCGGCTCGGCGAAGCTGGCCCTGACGATCGGCCTGACGCGGAAGGACGGCGGTACGGCGATCGGGTTCGCGGGTACGGCGAGCGGCGACGGCCGCATCCTGGACCTGGACCCGGCGGCGGCGCTCGCGGCGGCCTGCCGCCTGCTGGACCGCTTCGCGCAGCAGCTGGTGACGGAGACGCTGGCGGAGGGTGGTGCGGACGGCCCCGCGGGCGGTGAAGCGGCCGGCAAGGCGGTGGGCGAGGTTCTCGACGAGGCCGAGCGGTCCGTCGGAGAAGCGGTGGAACAGGCCATCGAGGAGGCGGCCGAGGACGCCGACACGACCAGCGCGGCCCACGCCCGCGGCGCCGCTCAGGATGCGGCCGACGACTCCGGCGCCGCCGCCACCGATGTCACCGGCGCCGCTGACGATGCCGACGACTTGGGCGAGGATGACGCCGCCGCGGACGAGGCGCCCGCCGGCGAGACGCCCCCGGGCACGGGATCCGTTTTCGACGCCCCCGTTCCCCCGCCGTCGCTCGACCCCGAGGCGGAGGTGGAGTTCACCGTCCCCGACGGCCCCCCGACCGAGGCCGCGCACGCCAGGCGGACCATGATCGGCCGCAGCGCCGAGGAGGTCGACCATGCGCCGCCACGCGGCCGGTACGCGCCCGTACCGTCACCCGATTCGACCACCGCGGGCGCCACACTCCGCTGGGTCGCCCCCGCCGCGGCGCTCGCGCTCGCGTCGGCGGTCGTGGTGAGCCGGGCGCTGAGGCGGCGGAGGTAGCCGCGCCAGTAATGTCGGTCGGGTGAGTAGCAGCGAGAAGGACGTCCGGCTGTCCGTCGGCGACGCAGAGTTGACCGTGAGCCCCGACAACGGCTGTCGCATCAGCAGCCTGCGGATCGGTGGCACCGAGCTACTGCGGCAGGGGGAGCGGTACGGCTGCTTCCCGATGGTGCCGTGGTGCGGGCGCACCGAGAACGGGCTCTTCCACAACGGCGGCGTCCAGCACCGGTTGCCGCTGAACTCCCCGCCGCACGCCATCCACGGCACCGGCAGGGACACGGCCTGGAGCACCGCCCGGGTGGGCGAGCGGGAGGCCGCGTTCTATTACGACCTCGCCGACCCCTGGCCGTATCCGGGCCGGGTGACCCAGACGGTCGAGCTGGCCGAGGACTCGCTCACGCTCGCCTTCGGTATCGAGACGTACGGGGATTCGTTCCCGGCGCAGGCCGGCTGGCACCCCTGGTTCCTGCGCGATCTCGGCAGCGGTGGCAGGGACGTACAGCTGGCCTTCGACGCGGCCTGGCAGGAGGAGCGGGGCGAGAACCATCTGCCGACCGGCCGCCGCATTTCGCCCAGGCCCGGCCCGTGGGACGACTGCTTCGGGATGCCGGACGGCGTCGATGTGACGCTCACCTGGCCGGAGCAGCTGGAGCTGACCGTGAAGAGCCGGGCCGAGTGGGTCGTGATCTACGACGAGCAGGCCGAGGCGGTCTGCGTGGAGCCGCAGTCCGGTCCGCCGAACGGCCTGAACACCGCTCCCCAGTACGTCACCCCGATCGAACCGCTGGAGATCGCGACAACCTGGAGCTGGCGCAGGCTCTGATCCGGACGCGGCTCTGATCCGGGTGTGGGTGCGGACTGTGCTCGGTCCGGGTGTGGGCGCGGGCCGGGCGCCGAGGCGGGAGCCGTGAGACCGGTCGGCGCAGGCCGTGAAGCGGGCGCCTTAAGCTCGTAGCCATGACTGACGTACGTGCTGAGCTGCTCCAGCAGATCAAGGACAAGGCCGTGGTACACGGCAAGGTGACCCTCTCCTCGGGTCTGGAGGCCGACTGGTACATCGACCTGCGCCGCATCACGCTGGACGGCAAGGCCGCTCCGATGGTCGGTCAGGTCATGCTCGACGCCACCGCCGAGCTGGACTACGACTGCGTGGGCGGGCTGACGCTGGGCGCCGACCCGGTCGCCACCTCGATGCTGCACGCCTCCGCCGCGCGCGGGCAGGAGCTGGACGCGTTCGTCGTCCGCAAGGCGCAGAAGGCGCACGGGATGCAGCGCCGCATCGAGGGCACGGACGTGAAGGGCCGCCGCTGTCTGGTGGTCGAGGACACCTCGACGACCGGTGGTTCGCCGCTGACGGCCGTCGAGGCGGTGCGCGAGGCCGGTGGCGAGGTCGTCGCCGTCGCCACGATCGTGGAGCGGGGTGCGGCTCCGGCCATTGCCGAGGCCGGTCTCCCGTATGTCCACGCCTACACGGTGGCGGACCTCGATCTCGCCTGACGTACGGGTTGACCTGGGATTTTCTTCAAGGGTGGGCTGTTTCACGTGAAACAGCCCACCCTTGGCGCGTACCCGTGAATCGTCTGCCCGGGCACGGGGGCGGCAGGCCGGGTGGAGCCGGAGCGAGAGTCTGGGAAGATGGGGGCGACGATGACGTCGCCCCCAGGTCAGGGAACCAGCAACGCACACCCGCACATCCCAAGGAGCGGACAGATGCCCATCGCAACCCCCGAGGTCTACGCCGAGATGCTCGACCGGGCGAAGGCAGGCAAGTTCGCCTACCCGGCCATCAATGTGACGTCGACCCAGACCCTGCACGCTGCACTGCGCGGCTTCGCGGAGGCGGAGAGCGACGGCATCGTCCAGATCTCCACCGGTGGGGCGGAGTTCCTGGGTGGCCAGTACAACAAGGACATGGTCACGGGCGCCGTCGCCCTCGCCGAGTTCGCGCACATCGTCGCCGCCAAGTACGACGTCACGGTCGCGCTGCACACCGACCACTGCCCCAAGGACAAGCTGGACGGTTACGTACGTCCGCTGCTCGACATCTCCGCCGAGCGTGTCGCCAAGGGCCAGAACCCGCTGTTCCAGTCGCACATGTGGGACGGTTCGGCCGAGACCCTCGCCGACAACCTGGCCATCGGCCAGGAGCTGCTGGCCAAGGCCGCCGCCGCCAAGATCATTCTTGAGGTCGAGATCACCCCGACCGGTGGCGAGGAGGACGGCGTCACGCACGAGATCAACGACGAGCTGTACACGACCGTCGACGACGCGCTGCGTACCGCCGAGGCGCTCGGTCTGGGCGAGAAGGGCCGCTACCTGCTGGCCGCCTCCTTCGGCAACGTCCACGGCGTCTACAAGCCGGGCAACGTCGTGCTCCGTCCCGAGCTGCTGAAGGACCTCCAGGATGGCGTCGCCGCCAAGTACGGCCAGGCGTCCCCGTTCGACTTCGTCTTCCACGGCGGCTCCGGCTCCACCGAGCAGGAGATCGCCACCGCGCTGGAGAACGGCGTCGTGAAGATGAACCTCGACACCGACACCCAGTACGCCTTCACCCGCCCGATCGTGGACCACGTGTTCCGCAACTACGACGGCGTGCTGAAGGTCGACGGCGAGGTCGGCAACAAGAAGGTCTACGACCCGCGCAGCTGGGGCAAGTCCGCCGAGGCGGGCATGGCCAAGCGCGTCACGGAGGCCTGCGCCAACCTGCGTTCCACCGGTACCAAGCTGAAGTAGCGGCCGGTACGAAGTGTGGCCGTGGGCCCGGGACCCCAGGGGGTGCCGGGCCCACGGCATGTCCGAGGAAAGGTATGAGGGATCGCCGTGAGTTCCAGTGCGCGCTATGACTTCGACACCGTCGTCGACCGCCGGGGCACCTGGTGCGTCCAGTGGGACGGGGTCGCGGACCGGTTCGGGGTGGCCGGGCTGCTGCCGTTCACCATCTCCGACATGGACTTCGAGACCGCGCCGGAGGTGCTGGACGCGCTGCGGGCCCGGCTCGACCACGGGGTGTTCGGCTACACGATGTGGCAGCAGGACGACTTCCGATCGGCGATAGCCCACTGGTACGCGACCCGGTACGGGACCCGGATAGACACCGGGCAGCTGGTGTACGGGCCGTCCGTGCTCAGCCAGCTCTCGCAGCTGCTGCAGATGTGGACGGCCGACGGCGAGGGCGTCGTCGTCCACGCCCCGACCTACGACGGTTTCCGCAAGGCGATCACCGGGCTCGGGCGCGAGCTGCGCGGCGTGCCGGTGGGGGACACGGCCGCGCTGGAACGCGAGCTCGCCCGCCCCGACAGCAAGGTTCTGCTCGTCTGCTCGCCGCACAACCCGACGGGCCGGGTGTGGACGGAGGCCGAACTGGGCGAGATGTCGGCGCTCGCCGCCCGGCACGGGGTCGCGGTGATCAGCGACGAGATCCACGCGGACTTCGTGCACGAGGGGCGCGCGCACGTGCCGTGGACGCGGGTCGGCGGGGAGGGGCGCTGGGCGCTGATCTCCTCGGCGTCGAAGGCGTTCAACTTCCCGGCGCTGACCGGCTCGTACGGTCTGATCGGCGACCCGGCCGACCGGACGGAGTTCCTGCGCCGCATGGAGACGGCGGAGGGGCTGGCCTCCCCGGCGGTGCTGTCGCTCACAGCACACATCGCCGCGTACCGGGAGGCCGGGGCGTGGCTGGACGAGGCCCGCGCGTATGTCGCCGGGAACCTGGCGCTGGTCGCGGAACGGTTGAACGGGGCGTTCCCGGAACTGGGCTGGGAGCCGCCGCAGGCCGGTTACCTGGCCTGGATCGATCTGCGCCCGGCGGGCGTCGACGACGACGAGGCGTTGCAGCGGGTGCTGATCGAGCGCGAGAAGGTCGCGGTGATGCCCGGGACGGTGTACGGGGCCGAGGGCTTCGTACGGCTGAACGTCGGGTGTCCCCGGTCCAAGGCGGAGGCGGGCGTGGAGGCGCTGATCCGGGGGGTGCGGGCGGTAGCGCTCTGATCCGGGTGGTGCGGGCGGTAGCGCTCTGATTCCCGGGTGGAGCACCGAGGGGCGGCTGTTCGCCCCGCGGATCCGGACTGGCCACGCGGGCGCGGAGCGGGGATGCTGCTCGCATGGGCGAGACACCCGCCGGTGGGATTCGTGCCGCCTCCGCACCCGGACGCTGGATCATCCTCACCACCGTCCTCGGCTCCAGCATGGCCATGCTGGACTCCACCGTCATCAACGTGGCCCTGCCCCGCATCGGCAAGGGCCTCGGCACCGACCTGGCCGCCCTCCAGTGGACCGTCAACGCCTACATGCTGACGCTCGCCGGGCTGATCCTCCTCGGAGGCGCCCTCGGTGACCGGTACGGACGGCGGCGGGTCTTCGTCGTCGGAGTCGTCTGGTTCGCCACCGCGTCCGTGCTGTGCGGCATCGCGCCGAACGCCACCGTCCTGATCGCCGCCCGCGCCCTCCAGGGCATCGGCGGGGCGCTCCTCACCCCCGGTTCGCTGGCGCTGATCCAGGCGAGCTTCCATCCGGACGACCGGGCCCGCGCTGTCGGGCTGTGGTCGGGGCTCGGCGGGGTCGGCGCCGCCATCGGGCCGTTCGTCGGCGGATGGCTCGTCGACGGGCCCGGCTGGCGGTGGGTGTTCCTGCTCAACGTGCCGCTCGCCGCGGTCTGCTTGCCGGTGGCGCTGCGCCACGTACCGGAATCGCGTGACCCGCACGCGCGCGGGCGCTTCGACGTGCTGGGCGCCGTGCTCGGCGCGCTCGCCCTCGCCCTGGTGACGTACGCGCTGATCGAGGCGCCGGGGCAGGGGGCGTCCGGTGCGGTGATCGGGGCGGCCGTCGGCGGGATCATGCTCGGGGCGGCGTTCGTCCGGGTGGAGCGGCGGCGGTCGGACCCGATGCTGCCGCCGTCGGTGTTCGCATCCCGGCAGTTCACCGTCGTCAACATCATCACCCTCTGCGTCTACGCGGCGCTCGGCGGCTACTTCTTCCTCTCGGCGATCCAGCTCCAGGTCGTGGCCGGGTACTCGGCCCTCGGCGCGGGCACGGCCCTGCTGCCCACGACCGTGCTGATGCTGCTGTTCTCGGCGGCCTCGGGCGAGCTGGGACAGCGCATCGGTCCCCGCATCCCGCTCACCGTCGGCCCCTTGGTCGCCGCTGCCGGAATGCTGCTGATGCTGCGGGTCGGGCCGGGGTCGAGCTCCGTCTCCGGCTACCTCACCGATGTGCTCCCCGCGGTCGGGGCGCTCGGCATCGGACTGGTCACCGTGGTGGCTCCGCTCACCGCGACCGTGCTGGCCTCCGTGGACACCGCACGCGCCGGCCTCGCCAGCGGGATCAACAACGCGGCCGCCCGCGCCGCCGGGCTGATCGCGGTGGCCGCGTTGCCGCTGCTCGCCGGGATGGGTCCGGAGGCCTACCGGAACTCCGGCGAGTTCGCCGCGACGTTCCGGCGGGCGATGCCGATGTGCGCCGGGCTGCTCGTACTGGGCTCGCTGATCGCCTGGGCGACCGTACGGAAGCCTGTCGGCAAGGCGGACGAGGAGGAGAAGCCGCGGCCCGAGTGCACGGTGCACTGCGGCGTCGTCGCCCCGCCCCTGGAGCCCGCGCAGGAGGAGACGGGCGACCAGGACGCGAACTGACCCCCTGCGGGACGCCGACGCCCCCGGTGCGGACCGCCCCTTCGCGTGATGCACCTGCGTACCCCGGCGCGTAGGGGCTCCTCATGGCGCACCCGGGCACCTCCCGGCGTGACCCAGCCCTCCGCGCGGCGCCCGGGTACCCCGGCGCGCAGGTGACAGGCACACTTGAACTCATGTCGATCCACGAGAACCTGCTCGGGGGACCTCCCCCGACCCACCTGCCCGACGACCCGGAGCCGCGCGAGCTGCTCGCGAACGGCACGGCCCCCGCCGATGTCGCCGCGAAGTACCCGACCTCCTCCCTGGCCTGGGCACAGCTCGCCGACGAGGCGTTCGAGGGCGGCCGCGTCATCGAGTCGTACGCCTACGCCCGCACCGGCTACCACCGCGGCCTCGACGCGCTGCGCAGGGCCGGCTGGAAGGGCCACGGCCCCGTACCGTTCGAGCACGAGCCGAACCGCGGCTTCCTGCGCGCCCTGCACGCCCTGGCGCGGGCCGCGCAGGCGATCGGTGAGCAGGAAGAGTACACGCGCTGCTCGACGTTCCTCCGCGACTCCTCGCCTACCGCCGCGGAGACCCTCGGCTAGGCGCGGAGACCCTCGGCCGGACGTTCCTGCGTCCCCTGCCGGACGTTCATCGCTGGACGTTCGCGGCTGGTCGTACCCGGCCGGTCGCACACCTACCGGACCCCGCAGACAGAGCCCCACGTCTGCGGGGTCTGCGCACTTCCGCGGCCCCCGTCTAGGATGCCGACAGGGGACCGGAGCTCCACCACCTCACGGAAGGGGCGGACCGCTACCCGGAAGCTCGTGTCGAGGAGACAGCAATGTCGACGATCCACCCCGACCCCGAAGCCACCGGTGCGCAGACCCCGCACCTCGACTTCGCGGGAACGACTCCGTACGAGGACTATGTCCAAGCGGATGTCCTGACCCATCTCCAGCACCTCCGCTCCGACGACCCGGGCGAAATGGTCTTCCTGGTCACCACCCAGGTCATGGAGCTGTGGTTCACCGTCATCGTCCACGAGTGGGAGACCGCCGCGCACGCCCTGCGCGAGGACCGGCTGACCGTCGCACGCGACGCGCTCAAGCGGTCGGTGCGGGAACTGGAGGCGCTCAACGCCTCCTGGACGCCGCTCGCCCAGCTCACCCCCGCCCAGTTCAACTCCTACCGCGCCGCCCTCGGCGAGGGCTCCGGCTTCCAGTCGGCGATGTACCGGCGGATGGAGTTCCTGCTCGGCGACAAGTCCGCGTCCATGCTCGTGCCGCACCGGGGCGCGCCTCGCGTCCACGCCGAGCTGGAGAAGGCGCTCGCCGAACCGAGCCTGTACGACGAGGCGCTCGCCCTGCTCGCCCGGCGCGGCCACCCCGTACCGCAGGCCGTGCTCGGCCGGGACCTCACGCAGAAGTACGAACCGTCCCCCGAGGTCGAGGCCGTTTGGGCGGCGATCTACGCCAACCCCGACCAGCACGACGAACTGGTCAGGCTCGGTGAGGCGCTGACCGACGTCGGCGAACTGGTGTGGCGCTGGCGCAACGACCATCTCGTCGCCACCCGGCGCGCGATGGGCTCGAAGACCGGGACCGGCGGCTCCGCCGGGGTCGCGTGGCTGGAGAAGCGGGCCACCAAGAACGTCTTCCCCGAGCTGTGGACGGCGCGCAGCCATGTCTGAGACCTTCGCCGCGCGGGCCGCGGCACTCGACGCCGCCGACCGGCTCGCCGATCTGCGCAAGCTGTTCACCCTCGACGACACCGTCTACCTCGATGGCAACTCGCTGGGCGCCCTGCCCGCTCACGTACCCGCCCGGGTGCAGGAGGTCCTCACCCGCGAGTGGGGCGAGCTGCGCATCCGGTCCTGGGACGAGAGCGGCTGGTGGACCGCGCCCGAGCGGATCGGTGACCGGGTGGCCCCGCTCGTCGGTGCCGGCGCCGGGCAGATCGTCGTCGGCGACTCCACCAGCGTGAACGTCTTCAAGGCCCTCGTCGCCGCGACCCGGCTGGCGCCCGAGGGGCGCGACGAGATCCTCGTCGACGCGACGACGTTCCCCACGGACGGGTACATCGCCGCGTCCGCGGCCCGGATGACCGGCCACCGGCTCGTCCCCGTCGCCCCCGCCGACGTACCGGACGCCCTTGGTCCGCGTACCGCCGCCGTTCTGCTCAACCATGTCGACTACCGCACCGGCAGGCTCCACGACCTGCCCGGACTCACCGCCGCCGTGCACGCGGCGGGCGGCCTCGCCGTCTGGGACCTGTGCCACAGCGCGGGCGCCCTGCCGGTCGGGCTCGACGCGCACGGCGTGGACCTCGCGGTCGGCTGCACGTACAAGTACCTGAACGGCGGCCCCGGCTCGCCCGCCTACCTGTACGTCGCCGAGCGCCACCAGGCGGCCTTCGACTCGCCCCTGCCGGGGTGGACGTCGCACGCCGACCCGTTCGGCATGACACCGGGGTACGCCCCGGCGGACGGCGCCGTACGGGGCCGGGTCGGCACCCCCGACATCCTGTCCATGCTGGCGCTCGAAGCATCGCTGGACGTGTGGAACGGGGTGTCGGTCGAGGCGGTACGGGCCAAGTCCCTGGCGCTGACGGACTTCTTCCTGGAGTGCGTCGCCGCGTACGTGCCCGAGGGCCGGGTCGCCTCCCTCACCCCGGCCGCACACGCGGAACGCGGCAGCCAGGTCGCGCTGCGGTGCGAGGACGCGGAGCCGGTGATGAGCGCGCTCATCGCACGGGGCGTCGTCGGGGACCTGCGGCGGCCGGACGTGCTGCGGTTCGGGTTCACCCCGTTGTACGTGGGTTTCGCGGACGTGGAGCGGGCGGCGCGGGTGCTGGGCGAGGTGGTGGCGGAGGGGTAGGCGGACGCCTCTGGGGGAGCTGAGCTCCTGTCGTGATCCTCGACGGGGACGGGAACCTTCCGTACTGGTACCGTCCCCGCAGGTCAGGCCAGTTGGGCTCAGTTACAGGACGGTTGGAGCAGCATGTCGGATTCTGCCGCGCGCGATCGGGACGCAGCCGAGACCGAGTCGGCCTTCTCGCATCCACCGGTCGCCCCCGACGCATCCGCCGTCTACGGCAACCACCCCGACCAGCTGATCGACTTCTACGCCCCGCGCGACGGGCGGGCCGGGGCGCCGGTCGTGGTCGTCCTGCACGGCGGGTCGTGGCGGGCGCCGTACGACCGGCAGCATGTGTCGCCGTTCGCGGACTTCCTGGCCCGGCGCGGCTTCGCCGTGGCCAGTGTCGAGTACCGGCGGGGCAGTGAGATCCCGCAGCAGCGGGGTTCCGGTCCGGTCGCGGGCCGTTGGCCGGAGACCTTCGACGATGTCGCCGCGGCGATGGACGCGCTGCCGGCGCTGCTGGCCCGGGAGCTCCCGGAGGCCGATGCCCGGCGGATCGTCGTCACCGGGCACTCCGCCGGCGGGCAGCTCGCCCTGTGGGCCGCCGCCCGGCACGTACTGCCCGAAGGCTCGCCGTGGCGGCTGCCCGCACCGCCGCCGCTGCGGGGCGTCGTCGCCCTCGCACCGATCGCCGACTTCACCACGGCCGTCGAGCTGAACGTGTGCTCGGGGGCCGTCGGCCAGTTCCTCGGCCGCGAGGAGGACTTCGAGGAGCGGGCCGCGCACGCCGACCCGGCCGTGCTGCTGCCCACCGGCATCGCGACCACCGTCGTGCAGGGCATCACCGACGTCGATGTGCCGCAGGCCGTCGCGGAGGCTTTCGTCGACGCGGCGGCGAAGGCGGGTGAGACGGTGGGCCTGACCCTGCTGTCCGACGTCGGCCACTACCCGCTGATCGATCCGGCGAGCGACGCGTGCGCCGTGGTGGCTGAGGAGCTCGCCCAGCTTGCCTGGTGAGCCTCGCCTGGCGAGCGGGGGTCCGACGGTGGTTCGGGCCCCGTAGTACTTGCGACGGACGGCGCAGGATCCGTATCACTGCTGACGACCCGCGCCGGTTCGGCCCCTACCTTGGAAAGGTGACCGAGACCAAGAGCAGAAGCCCCGAGTACCGAGCGGCCGCCGGGGCGTTGGGCGGCCTGCGGCAGGACCTGTTCCGTAACGCCTTCGCCTACCGTCCGCTGGAGCGGATGCGGACCGATGGGCCGCTGCTTCGGCAACTGCCGGAGCGGATGCGTGAGCGTGTCGCGTGGACGCCCCACGCCCTGGTGGGCACGGCAGCCCTCTTCGTGGTCTTCATCGGCCTGGTGTCGGCGGACTCCAGCGCTCTGCGTATGGCGGTCGGCACCGTCATGCTCATGCTGCTCCCGGCGATGACCGTACTGATGACGCTGGTCAGGCCGGTCGGCGCGTTCTGGATATCGATGGCGCTCACCCCGTTCGCGGCGGTCGTCGGCGGTGGCTACTGGCCATGGGTGCCCAGTACCTTTCTCTCGCATCTGACGGTACTGGTCGTGGTCGCGGCCCGGACCCGGCCCCGTACAGCCGCCTGGATGTGGGGGCTCACCTTGGCGTTCGGCGCCGTGCTGGACAACTTGGGCGGCTGGCACCCCTCCTCCACCACCTCCATCTTCGCCGTGGTCTCCGCGTTCGCACTGCTGGTGGTGGCCGTGGTGCAGATCCGTCGCGAGGCGGAGCGCGAGGTGACCGTGCAGCGCACCGTGACCGCCGTCGAACGCGACCGGCGCACGCTCCTGGAGGAGCGCACCACCATCGCCCGGGAACTGCACGACGTGGTCGCTCACCACATGTCGGTCGTCGCGATCCAGGCCGAGGCCGCCCCGTACCGGGTGGAGAATCCGCCGCCCGAACTGGAGCAGGCCTTCGTCACGATCCGGGAGAACGCGGTCGCCGCCCTCACCGAACTGCGCCGGGTCCTCGGCGTCGTACGGGCGGAGGACTACCAGGCGCCGGACGCCCCACAGCCCACCCTCGCCCAGCTCGACGGGCTCCTCGCCAATGTGCGCGAAGCGGGCCTGGAGACGGAGAAGACGATCATCGGTGCGGTACGTGAACTGCCGCAGGGCGTCGAGCTGTCGGCGTACCGGATCATCCAGGAAGCCCTGAGCAATACGCTGCGCCACGCACCGGGCGCCACCGCCAAGGTCGAGATCGGCTATGTGCTGGGCGGACTCGGTGTGCGGGTCGTCAACGGGCCGCCGACCGGTCCGGTGAAGCCGTCGCCGGGGGCCGGCCACGGGATCACGGGGATGCGGGAGCGGGTCGCGATGCTGGACGGCGACATGACGGCCGAGCCGACGGCGGAGGGCGGTTACGAGATCACCGTGTTCATCCCCGTCCGGCCCGCCCGCGACACGGACTCGCACGAGTCACATGAGTCGCACAAGGCCCAGGATTCGCACAAGGCTCAGGAGTCGCACAAGGCGCAGGTGGAGCAGGTATGACCACTTCCTTCTCCGCCTCCGACTCCACCTCCGCCGCTCCGTCCATCCGGGTGCTGATCGTCGACGACCAGATGATGGTCCGCGAGGGGTTCTCGGTGCTGCTCAACGCCATGCCGGGGATCGAGGTCGTCGGCGAGGCCGTCGACGGTCGGCAGGCCATCGCGCAGGTCGCGGCACTGCGCCCCGACGTGGTGCTGATGGACATCCGGATGCCGGAACTCAACGGCATCGAGGCCACCCGCGAGATCGTCGCCGCCGACGCGGACGCCAAGGTGCTGGTGCTGACCACCTTCGACCTGGACGAGTACGTGTACCAGGCGCTGCGGGCCGGGGCGTCCGGCTTCCTGCTCAAGGATGCCTCTGCCCGTCAACTCGCCGACGGCGTAAGGGTGGTGGCAGCCGGTGAGGCGCTGCTCGCCCCGACCGTCACGAAGCGGCTGATCAACGAGTTCTCCAAGCTCGCCGAAGTCCCGCGCCCGCCCGCCCTTGCCCAGGTCGGCGACCTCACTGAGCGCGAGACGGAGGTGCTCGTGCTCATCGCTCAGGGCCGGTCCAACGCGGAGATCGCCTCCCATCTCGTGGTCGCCGAGTCCACCATCAAGACGCATGTGAGCCGCATCCTGGTGAAGCTGGGGCTGCGCGACCGCACGCAGGCGGCCGTCTTCGCGTACGAGGCCCGGCTGGTCACACCTTCCTGAGCCGAGCCGAGCCGAGCCGAGTCGAGCCGAGGCGGTCGGCGACGGGGCGTCCGGGGAGGGTGGTCGGCGGCCGTCCCGTCCGGTTAGCGTCCGTACATGTCCCCGTCCTCCCGTTCCGCGGCCGATGGCTCCTTCGAACCCTCCCAGCCCTCCCAACCCCTCCAGTCCTTCGACCCCTGGTCGTCCGCGTTCGTCGCCGACCCGTACCCCGCCTACGCCGGGCTGCGTGCCGCCGGCCGGGTGCATTACTTCGAGCCCACCGATCAGTGGCTCGTACCGCACCACTCCGACGTGTCCGCCCTGCTGCGTGACCGCCGCCTGGGCCGTACGTACCTGCACCGCTTCACCCACGAGGAGTTCGGCCGTACGCCGCCGCCCGCCGAGCACGAGCCCTTCCACACCCTCAACGGGCAGGGGCTCCTCGACCTGGAGGCCCCCGACCACACCCGGATCCGACGCCTGGTCTCCAAGGCGTTCACCCCGCGTACGGTCGAGCAGCTCGTCCCGACCGTGCGACGGCTCGCCGCCGGGCTGGTCGATTCGTTCGTCGAGGCGGGCGGCGGCGATCTCCTCACATCGGTCGCCGAGCCGCTGCCCGTCGCCGTCATCGCCGAGATGCTCGGCATCCCGGAGTCCGACCGTGCCCCGCTACGGCCCTGGTCGGCGGCGATCTGCGGCATGTACGAACTCAACCCGTCCGACGACACCGCCCGCGCCGCCGTCCGCGCCTCGCTCGACTTCTCCGCGTATCTGCGCGAGCTGATCAAGGAGCGGCGCAAGAACCCCGGTTCGGATCTGATCTCCGCACTCATCGCCGCCCACGACGAGGGGGAGCGGCTGAGCGAGCAAGAGATGATCTCCACCTGCGTGCTGCTGCTCAACGCGGGCCACGAGGCGACCGTCAACACCACGGTGAACGGCTGGTGGGCCCTGCTGCGCCACCCCGACCAACTGGCCGCCCTGCGTGCCGACCACGGGCTGCTGCCGACGGCGATCGAGGAGCTGATGCGGTACGACACCCCGCTCCAGCTCTTCGAGCGCTGGGTCCTCGACGACATCGAGATCGACGGCACGGTCATTCCGCGCGGTTCCGAGGTCGCCCTCCTCTTCGGCTCCGCCAACCGCGACCCGGCCCGCTTCCCGGCCCCCGACACCCTGGACCTGGCCCGCCGGGAGAACCCGCACATCAGCTTCGGCGCAGGCATTCACTTCTGCCTGGGCGCCCCGCTTGCCCGGGTCGAACTTGCCGCCTCCTTCGGTGAGTTGCTGCGCCGCGCCCCGAACCTCCGCCTGGCGGCCGAACCCGAGTGGAACCCGGGCTATGTGATCAGGGGCCTGAAGGAACTGCGCGTCGAGCTGTGACGGAGTGAGCGGGGGCGAAGGGAGGAGGGAGGACAAAGGGTGGAGGGAGGACGGGGGAAAGGGACGGGGGAGAGACGGGGGAGAGACGGGGGAGAGACGGGGCCGGGACTCAGCACGGATCGCAGTTCGGCGGCGGGCCCGCCAGTACGTCGAACACGACCCCGAAGCCGATGAGGGCCGTGAGGAGCACCCCCGCCCCGAGCGCCTGCCGCCACTTTCCCTGGACGAGGGTGAACAGGGTGATTCCGGCAGCGATGCCGCCGAGAGTCATGACCGGCAGCCCGAACCAGACCACATCCCATTCCGACTCGCCCTCGAAGCCGAAGATGCCGCGCCGGGCGTAGGGGGCCCAGGCCAGCATCCCCGCGGCCCCACCGGCGGCGGCGACCACGCATCCGGCGACTCCCCGGATGGCTTCGCGTCGGTTCTCCATGATCTGTCGGTTCTCCATGATCTGGGGGACGCGTGCGCACCACGGGAAGGTTGCACTTCCGAGGGAGCCCCGCGCTCGTCCCGGGACCGCCCTCCCCGCCCCTGTCACGTGAGGACATCGCGTCTCCGCAGCGCCGTCACCCCTGCCCCCACCAGCACCACCGCAGCCGCGGTGAGTGCCAGCACCGGCCCCCACTCCATTCCCGTGCCCCCAGGCAGCTTCGGCAGATGCGTGAACGGGGATACGTCCATCACCGGCTGCGGCAGATTGATCGCGGGCCCGATCCACCCCAGCGCCAGGCATATCCCGGCCACGCCCCAGGACGCCACCGCCGCCTTCGGGAACGCCCCGTACAGCAGGACCGCCATCCCGCCCAGCAGCCAGACCGCGGGCAGCTGCACCAGCGACGCACCCAGCACGGCCGGGAGTTCATGTCCGTAACCGGCGGCCAGGCCGAGGCCGCCCATCGCCATGATCAGGGCCGCGCCGCCGAACGCGATGACCAGATGGCCGGCCGCCCACCCGATCCGGCCGACCCCGCCCGCCAGCACCGGTTCGGCGCGCCCGGCCGTCTCCTCGCCGTGCAACCGCAGCACCGACGCGACGATGTACAGCGCCGCGACCATCCCGAGCATGGAGACCATCGCCGCGAGGAACGCGTCGGTCAGACCGGCCTGTCCGCCCATCCGCTCGAAGATCTCCTTCGTCTTCGCGTTGTCGCCGACGAGGTCTGCCGCCCCGCCGGTCAGCCCGCCGAAGACGACGCCGACCGCGGCGAAGGACAGCGTCCAGCCGATCAGCGCACCGCGCTGGAGCCGCAGCGCCAGACCGAACGCCGTGGAGATCCGCCCCTGCGCCGGCCCGGGCCGGGTCGCCAGGAAGCTCATGCCGACATCGCGCCGCCCGGTCAGGGAGTAGGCGAGGGTCGCCTGGACGGTGACGGCGGCGGCGATGACCAGCAGCACCCACCAGCGTTCGTCCGCGTACGCGCGCACGTTCTCCGCCCAGCCGATGGGGGAGAGCCAGGTCAGCACGGACGAGCCGTCGTTCGTCGCCGAGTCGCCCGCCGCCTTCAGGACGAACGCGGCACCGATCACCGCCGCCGTGAGCCCCTTCGCGAGCCGGGCGCTCTCGGTGAACTGTGCGGTGATCGCCGCGGTGCAGGCGAACAGCACACCGATGCCGGCGACCGCCAGGGCGAGCGCAACCGCTCCGGCGCCGCCCGCGCCGGACCCGGCCATACCGGTCGCGATCACCAGCGCCAGCGCGGCGTTGGCGATCAGCGCGGCGAGGAGCGCGGAGGTCAGCGGGGCGCGGCGCCCCACCATGGCGGAGGAGAGCATTTCCTGACGGCCGGTCTCCTCTTCCTCCCGGGTGTGGCGGATGACGACGATCAGGCTCATCACGGCCGCCATCGCTCCACCGAAGCCGACCATCCGCCAGCTGACGAGCCCGCCGACGGAGTCGTCGAAGACCGGCCCGTACAGCGCGCGGAGCGAGCTGTTGGCGTTCATCGACGCGGCGAGTTCGGCGCGCCCGGCGGCGGTGTCGTACAACGAGGCGAAGGACCTGCCGACGGAGGAGAAGGAGCCGCCGAGCACGATCACCCAGATCGGCATCATGATCCGGTCGCGCCGCAACGCGAGGCTCAGCAGGGTCCAGGTACCGGCCAGCTGTCCCG
Source organism: Streptomyces sp. NPDC057543 (assembly GCF_042801895.1). Taxonomy (NCBI): domain Bacteria; kingdom Bacillati; phylum Actinomycetota; class Actinomycetes; order Kitasatosporales; family Streptomycetaceae; genus Streptomyces; species Streptomyces sp. NPDC057543. The sequence continues at coordinate 27,745 of NZ_JBHVFF010000052.1, forward strand.
CCCCGGTCCTGGCCCCGGCCCCGGTCCGGCGTCCCGCCCCGGCCGGCGCAGTCGTGGTCACGGCAGTCATCGCGCCGCCACCCCCGCACCCTCGCCGCTGTCGGTCGCGCCGGTCGCGTAGTGACGCAGAAAGAGCTCCTCCAGGGTGGGCGGGGTGCTGGTCAGCGTCCGCACACCCGATGCGGAGAGCGACTTGAGGACGGCGTCGAGCTTGTCCGTGTCGACCTGGAGCGTGACCCGCAGGCCCTGGATGTCGAGGTCATGGACGCCGGGCAGCCGCGCGAGCCCGTTGGGCGCACCGGCCAGTTCGGCGCTGATGTTCGTACGGGTCAGGTGGCGCATGTCCGCCAGCGAACCGGTCTCCACCGTCCGTCCCTGGCGGATGATGCTGACCCGGTCGCAGAGCGATTCGACCTCGCTGAGGATGTGACTGGACAGCAGGATCGTTCGCCCGCGCGCCCGTTCCTCGGCGACGCAGCCCTGGAAGACCTCCTCCATCAGCGGATCGAGCCCGCTCGTCGGCTCGTCGAGGATCAGCAGATCCACATCGGAGGCGAACGCGGCGACGAGGGCGACCTTCTGCCGGTTGCCCTTGGAGTACGTACGCCCCTTCTTCGTCGGATCGAGCTCGAACCGCTCGACGAGGTCGGCGCGCCGGGTCGGGTCGAGGCTGCCGCGCAGCCGCCCGTACAGGTCGATCACTTCGCCGCCGGAGAGGTTGCGCCACAGCGTGACATCACCCGGGACGTACGCCACGCGTCTGTGGAGCTCCACCGCGTCGGCCCAGGGGTCGCGGCCGAGCAGTTGGGCGGCGCCGGAGTCGGCCCGCAGCAGCCCCAGCAGCACCCGGATGGTGGTGGACTTCCCGGACCCGTTGGGCCCGAGGAAGCCGTGGACCTCGCCGGTCTCGACCGTGAGGTCCAGGCCGTCCAGTGCGTGTGTCCGGCCGAAGGATTTGTGCAGCCCGGCCACCGTGATTGCCTTCGTCATGTTCCTGAAGGTACGCTACTTTCACAAAATTGTGAAGTTAAGGAAGCGTATAAAGTTGGGGTCACGGCGGGGGCCGGGAACGCAGGGGAGACGATCGGGCGATGACGAGCGAAACCGAACAGAAAACGAGCGATGAGCGCGACGCGGAGGCCGTGTCGCGGTTCGTGGAGCGGTTCGCGTCCGAGATGACCGAGGCGGGGATGCAGCGGATGGCGTCCCGTGTCTTCGCCGCGCTCCTCGCGGACGACGACGGGTCGATGACCTCCGCCGAGCTCGCCATGGCGCTGCAGATCAGCCCGGCGGCCGTGTCCGGCGCGGTCAATTACCTCACCCAGGTCAGCATGGTCGGCCGCGAACGCGACCCGGGCTCGCGCCGCGACCGCTACCGCCTGCACAACGAGGTCTGGTACACCACCTTCGCCAGCCGCGACCGGGTGCTCACCCGCTGGGAGAGCACCCTCAAGGAAGGTGCCCGCACCCTGGGCGAGCACACCCCGGCCGGCGCCCGGCTCGCCGAGACTGCGGCGTTCTTCGAGTTCGTGCAGGCGGAGCTGGGCGGGATGATGGACCGCTGGCGCGAGCACCGCAAGACGCTCGATCTCCCGACGGCAGGCGAGCGCAAGTAGGGCAGGCGTATCGCCGCCGGTCCGAGGTTCGGGAGCGACAGCGGCACGGGCAAGCGGGCGCGCGAACGGGAGGCCGGCCCGAGCTGAACGTCCGCCAGGAGGCGTAGAGCCCCAGGACCGCGTTCAGCGCGGCGGCGTGGGCGCGCGGCCGGGCTCGTCGGGCAGGGCATCCGGCCCGGCGCCCGTAGCGATCTGCGGCTGGGGCGGGGCCGGGCGCGTGCGGAGGCCGCTGACCTGCGGGCGGGCCGCGATCGAACGGGCCCGGCGGCCCCGCACAGGCCTCGCCCAGATCAGTTCCGTGCCGCCGGGCGGCGCCAGCACACCTCCCATGCGGGGATCGCCGCACCACCACAGCATCCCGCCGGGGCCGTTCAGCAGCGGGAAGCGCCACTGCGGCGTCGACGGGGCCAGCGGAAGCAGCTCGCCCGTTCCGGGCCCGCTCAACACCACGGCAGCCCCGCTGCTGCCGCGCTGCAGGGCGACCGAGGAGTGGGCCACCCACGGCCCGGCGCCGAGCACTCGCCGCATCCGCCGGGCCCGGCGCCTCACCACGGCCCCGCCCACCAGCAACGCACCGCCGAGACCGCCGAGCGTCGGAAACCCGGACCACCCCTGGAGGAACACCGCGGGAAACACCATCGAGCACACCCCAGCCGCGCCGCCACCGAACCAGCGCCAGGCCGAGGTCCGGTACCGCTCCAGGGCGTCCGCCGTCCCCGGCAGGTCCAGCGCGACCGGGCGCGCCCGCACCGCCCCCGCGCCCGTCTCCGGTCTGTCCGCGTCGCCCGAACCTTCCGACATCCCCGACCCCACCTTTCCGCCCGGCCTGTCCGCCCTGCCCAGCGCCGGAGGCTACCCCTCGACCACCGGCAGCATCAGCCCCCAGGCGTCCGCCCGCACCGTCCACGTTCGCGTCCGGACCGGGCCGCCGACCTGTATGTCCGCGCGGTAGCGGAAGTCCGCGCCCGAGACCGTGACGGCCTTCGCCTCCGCCGTGACCGGGTCGGCCGACGGAGGGCGGATCACCACCTCCGCGAGGCCGCCGTCACCGCCCCGAGAGGTGACCGTCACCGACTCGACCGGGTGGTCCAGATCGTTCAGCAGGACTCCGTCCGCCTCGACCCGCAGCCGGTGCGTGCGCGGCGGAGCGGGGGACGGGGGCGGGGTGGGGTGCACCAGGGTGCGGACCAGGGAGCGGCAGGTGTCCCAGACCGCCGTGACCCCCGTACGGTCGGCCGCCGCGCCGGGCGACTCGCTCAGGGCCGGGATGCGCACCGCGCCCAGGACGACGCCGTCGCTGTCGTCGACCAGCAGGTCGAGCTTGCGGACGGCACCGTCCAACGCGGTGCGCGCCGCCGCCACCGCGCCCCGGGGCACGCCGAGCGAATGGGCGAGTTCCAGCGCGGCCGTCGCGCCGACCGGGATCAGCGCGAGCGCGGTCCCAGCAGGCTCCCGCTCCCGGTGCAGCAGGGCCACCGCCCGCCGCAGCGCCCGGTCGTCGCCGACCACCACCGGCCGCCGACTCCCCCGGCGGGACAAGGCCCGCGCGAACTCCTCGGGCCCGTCGGGCAGGCAGATCTTGGCGTGCGAACCGGCACTGAGCACGTCCTTCGCGATACGGACGGACTCGCCGTCGGTCCGGCGGGCTACCGGGTCGATGACCACCAGCAGCTGGTGCGTACCGTCGCCGGGGGGCTGGGCAGCCGACACCTCGGTCCTTCCTCGGGTAGCATCTTGGTGCAAGAGCCCCTTGCGCTATTGCGCCAGGGGCTTCGTCTATTCCGGGGCACCCGGTTCGACGGTTCAGGCCTTGTCGTACATCGTCGTACGGCATGTACGACGTTTACGTACGCCCCCTGACCTTGGACATGCCCCGCCCGGAAGGGGTGTACGCCTGTGCCCGCACTTGTGCTGCTCGGTGCTCAGTGGGGTGACGAGGGCAAGGGAAAGGCCACCGACCTCCTCGGTGGATCCGTGGACTATGTGGTGCGTTACCAAGGCGGCAACAATGCCGGCCACACGGTGGTCGTCGGTGACCAGAAGTACGCACTTCATCTCCTCCCCTCCGGAATCCTTTCGCCGGGGTGTACCCCGGTCATCGGAAACGGTGTCGTCGTCGACCCGGCCGTCCTGCTCTCCGAGCTGAGTGGGCTGAACGACCGCGGCGTGGACACGTCCAAGCTGCTGATCAGCGGCAATGCCCATTTGATCACCCCGTACAACGTCACGGTCGACAAGGTGACGGAACGGTTCCTCGGGAAGCGCAAGATCGGTACGACGGGCCGTGGCATCGGTCCGACGTACGCCGACAAGATCAACCGTGTGGGCATCCGCGTCCAGGACCTCTACGACGAGTCGATCCTGGAGCAGAAGGTCGAGGCGGCCCTGGAGCAGAAGAACCAGCTCCTCGCCAAGGTCTTCAACCGGCGGGCGATCGAGCCCGGCAAGATCGTCGAGGAGATGCTCCAGTACGCGGAGCAGATCAAGCCGTACGTCGCCGACACGACGCTGGTCCTGAACAACGCCATCGACGCGGGCAAGGTCGTCCTCTTCGAGGGCGGTCAGGGCACGCTGCTCGACGTCGACCACGGCACGTACCCCTTCGTCACCTCGTCGAACCCGACCGCGGGCGGCGCCTGCACCGGTGCCGGCGTGGGCCCGACGAAGATCAGCCGGGTCATCGGCATCCTCAAGGCGTACACCACCCGCGTCGGCGCGGGCCCGTTCCCGACGGAGCTGCTCGACGAGGACGGCGAGGCGCTGCGCCGGATCGGCGGCGAGCGTGGTGTCACCACCGGCCGCGACCGCCGCTGCGGCTGGTTCGACGCGGTCATCGCGCGGTACGCCACCCGGGTCAACGGTCTCACCGACTTCTTCCTCACCAAGCTGGACGTGCTGACCGGCTGGGAGCAGATCCCGGTGTGCGTCGCGTACGAGATCGACGGCAAGCGCGTCGAGGAGCTCCCGTACAGCCAGACCGACTTCCACCACGCGAAGCCGGTCTACGAGATGCTGCCGGGCTGGTCCGAGGACATCACGAAGGCCAAGACCTTCGACGATCTGCCGAAGAACGCGCAGGCGTACGTGAAGGCGCTGGAGGAGATGTCCGGCGCCCCGATCTCCGCGATCGGTGTCGGCCCCGGCCGCACCGAGACCATCGAGATCAACTCGTTCCTGTAGGGAATCCTGCCGGGAGTATCGCGGCGGCGGCCGACCGGATGCTACGTGTCGACCGCCGTCGCACACCCGCATACGCGGGCCGGATGGTGTGGCACCGCAGGAACTGCTCCGGGGCGTGGCCGAGGTGTACGGCGAGATCACCAGCCGGGTGAGCCTGGCCTCCTTCGGCGGTGAGGCCGCTCATGTGGCATGGCTGGAGGCATGCCTCTACACACGGCTTCGCGGGGCCGGATAAGTGGCATGGCTGGAGGCATGCCTCTACACACGGCTTCGTGGGGCCGGATACCGCCAGAGCGGCGAGGGACGCAGGAAGTGAAACGGCTCGCCTCGACATTCGTGGGGTACGTCACGCAGCACCTGGAAGCGTTCCGGTCCGCCTGATCGGGCTTTCCGCGGTCGCCCCGGTGAGCAGTACCAGCAGCTTGAAGTGCTCACCCCGGTTGAGCGGTACGCGCGGCAGCCGGATGAGCGGACCGCTGTGGCGCATCCCGCCGGCCGGGGGGAAATGCTCCATCAGGTGGTCGGCGCCGGGCGACTGGGTGACCGCGATGCCGCGGACCGTGCGACCGGTGAACTCGACGGTCAGCCCGTGCAGTTCACGGCCTGTGTAGTCGTTGTCGGCGATGGACTGCGAGCTGTCGTTCTCGATCCGCAGCAGGACGAGCGTGGCATCGGCCATGTCCGGCGTCTCGCTGAAGAGACCGAGCCGCACATTGACCCGGCCCTGACTGACGTCGCTGCCGATCGGGGTGTCCCTCTGGACCCGGTAGCCGATGCGCTTGCGGCGGGGCACGCGGCGCTCGTGCCAGAGCACTCCGACGGAGGCCAGGACACCCAGCACGGCGGTCGCCACGGCCACGATGTTCTCGGCGCTGAACCACTCCACGGCTTCTCTCGCACCCCCCTCGTTGAACGCGCGTACGTGCGGCGGTGCGGGTCCGGTGTGCAGCTCGGGTCACCGTATGCGCGACGTAAGGGAGTCGGGGGTGCAAGTGGGGTCCCGTCGGCCGACGTTCGCCCGCCGTTCGCCGACCGGTCCAGACTTTGGCAGGTCCGGATCGGTGGGGCTTCGGCGAGACGATCCGCTCGCTCAACGGCGCCCTGGAGTGCGACGGCGGCGACCCGCCTCGGTCGCGGCCCGGGTCGCCACGCACGAGCGGATCACCGCCGGCCTCGGTACGGCGCCGGGCTCCCGGCTGTGCTGCTGACGGCCGAATGCCGCGGCGCCGTGGACGACTTGGGCCTGCCCGGCCCGGTGGTGCGGTTCGCAGTGCTCAGCGGAAGGCCGCGGCATTGCGTTCGGCCCACGCGGCGAAGCTGCCCGCCGCCCGGCCCAGGACACGCTCGGCATCGGGGCTCACCCGCTGCTCCTCCTCGGTGGGTTCGCCCAGGATGGCCAGCGTGCCCTCGACCACGGGAAGCGGCATGAACCGCGCCATCAGTGCGTGGGCCTCCTCGCGGGTCTGCTCGGTGAACCGCACCGGTTCGCCCAGCGCGGCCGCGATCGCCGCCGCCCGCTCGCGCGGGGTGGTCGGCGCGGGACCGGTCAGGGTGTACGTGGCACCCGCGTGAGCGTCCTCGCGCAGGACGACGGCGGCGGCCGCGGCCACATCGGCAGGGTCGACGAAGGGCAGACCGACGTCACCGAACGGTGCTGCGGCCTCCCGCCCGGTACGGATCGACTCGGCCCACGCGAGGACGTTGGTGTCCATCCCGCCCGACCGCAGAACCGTCCAGTCGAGCCCGGACTCCCGTACGGCCGTCTCGAACAGAAGGGGATGCCGGTACGCCTCCGGACGGGTTCCCGCACCCTGCGAGGACAGCAGCACCACCTTGCGCACCCCGGCGGTTTTCGCCACCTCGAGAATGCCGTGCGGGTCGTCGCCCGCCACCAGCAGGAACAGCGCCTCCGCCCCGTCGAACGCGACCTGCAGACCGGCCGGCTCGGCCAGGTCGGCAGCCGTCGCCCGAACCCCCGGCGGCACATCGGCGTCGGTGATGTGCCGGGCCACGGCCGTCACCGGCACCCGGGCATCGCTCAGCACCTGCACCAGCGCCCGCCCGACGTTCCCGGTCGCACCTGTCACCACGATCATGCTGGTCTCCCTCGTTGAGAATGAGTCGGTGAGCCGAGTTAGTTAGTTGACTCACTTATTTCGTTGACGGGACGCTAGCACGGTCGGACCGGTCGCTGTCTATAGTTAGTCGGGTGACTGACTCAGTGGATTCCCGGCGCCCTCGGGCGAAGGTCGCCGACAAGCGGCAGCGGCTGATGGCGGCCGCCGCCCGGGTCCTGCACGAGCAGGGCGTGGAGCGCACGACCATCGCGGACATCGCCCAGGCCGCCGACGTCCCGGCAGGCAACGTGTACTACTACTTCAAGACCAAGGGTGAGCTGGTCGAAGCCGCCCTCTCCGAACACACCAGGCACCTGGAAGCCCTCACCGGCCGCCTCGATCGGCTCGCCGATCCGCGCGAACGCCTGAAGGGCCTCGTGGATGCGTGGGTCGGGCAGCGCGACACCGCGGCCCGCTACGGCTGCCCCACCGGCACCCTCGCCGTCGAACTCGACAAGCGTGCCGAGGGAGGTCTCGATTTGTCGGTCGGCCAGGTCATCCGCCGTCTGCTGGACTGGGTGGAGCGGCAGTTCCGTGAGATGGAGGTGGCCGACCCCGAGGGTCTCTCGCTGACGTTCGTCGGCGCCTACCAGGGCATGTCGCTGCTCTCCAGTGCTCTGCGCGATCCGGAGATCATGACCCGCGAGGGCGCCCGCCTCGTCCGCTGGCTCGACGCCCTGACCTGACGCGGGTGGCCGGGCCCGGGTGCCGCCGGCCGCTGACCGGCCGACCGGTCCGACGTTTCGCATGCTGGACGGGCCCGAAGGTTTTACCTTCGGGCC